>NZ_JCACKM010000275.1:0-4915 GCF_059505385.1 Desmonostoc vinosum | reverse complement strand
CACTCTTGAAATGTACGGAGTTTTTTCAAAAATCAAATAGGATTCCTATAGATTTCAAATTGACCAATTTTAGTACGAGAATGTCTAATAGGTGCTTGTGCTATTAATTTACCAATCTCATTGCTTTGTTTAACCCCAATAACAACAATACCGATTGCTAGAAAAGAAAGCGCTAACAGCATATTTCGATGCAAGATCGGAAACTCTACCCTCATCAACAAAGGATAGACATTAACTAAGTGTCTTGCAGGGGATAATGAAAAGCGAGGTTATGAAAGTAGACTGACACGGGAGGAAACATCGTCTTGCTTTCCCTACTTTCATTTCTCCCCTAATTTAAGTTGCTAGCTTAAATTCAATAATCGATTTTTAACTTTCTGGTGGAATATCAACTGGCGTATTTTCGTTAGGAAAATTACCAAAACCTCGGTTTGGTAAGCCCATTTGAGTATTTTGGTTGTGCATTTCCCCCAGGCGATCGCGTAGTTTTTCTTGTTGTTCGGGTGTGAGAATCTCAGAAATTTTTTGCTTTTGTGATTCCATGACTTCTTGAATTTCTTGCTTTTGGTCATCAGATAAATTTAGTGACTGCATCGCTTCTGGTGGTTTCTTACCTGCTGCAAAAGCTTGTCTTAAAGTATCGCGTTGCTCGCTTGTGAGAATCTCATCAATTGCAGACTTATTTTCTTCTTGAACTTCTTTTAGTTTGTCCTTTTGCTCTTGGGTTAAGTTAAGATCCTTAAAAAAGTCTTGTTGTTCCTGTTCTCTACTAGGAAAACCTTGTTTTGTGGGAAATTGCCCTTGACTTGGTGGAAATTGTGCATATAACGCAGATGCAGTTGTAGTCATAGCTGTTGTGGTAAAGATTAGCACCGATAAAAACCTGAATTTCATACGAACTCCTGAGTGTTTTATTGGGGGAACTTTTCTTATTTGTTCCATGTTTTCATCATATAAATCTCAGCGAGAACGCACATGGTACTATGTCTCTAATTTTATCCAGTACTTTAGTCCTATTCACTTAATTGCAAATATGAAATTAAAGATTATAGCTATCAGGATAAAATGCAAAAATGAGGTTTCTAAAACTCTTTCTTTCTGCGACTTTTGATATCAAAATCCTGTAGAGACTAGCAATTGCAACGTCTCTACATCTGGATTCATACCGCAATTCAGCAAGGTCTAAAATACCTACCTTTGCAAGCGGGGTGGTAAATTGTCTTTGCGTTGACCGTTCTGAATATCGACGATGCTGTAGACATGAACGCCGATATAACCCGGGCCAGTCGGTCCCCACCCGTCGGTGCCACCAGTTAAACCGCCATTGATGAGATTCTGCACAAGAGGGCCAAGCGCACCTGCGGCCATCGCGCGCACACTTGACCAGTGGAGAAGATTCATGTTACGGCTGCCATCGATTGCTTCATGGAAAGTAAAGTCTATGAAGCCCGGAGAGGTGTTCGGATTGGCCGCAGTACCGGCCTTCCGCATCAGAGCCGTCAATTCCTGTTGGCTGCGACCTTTCACTACCGCTGCTTCGTTAATCGCAACTCCATCGTCCATACGGAATTGGGCGTAATAACCCGGTGGCGGTGTGGAGTTATTGACATCGGTACTGGCAGCACTTTGTTCCAGTGGTTTAACTGCGTAGTCTTCAAACCGCACGGAGGCCAATTGCAAAGACCGAGCAAGTGCCATTAAAGTTGGATTTTCACGTGCAGCTTTATATTGCCCTTCAGTTTCAAATTGGTAGTAAACCACTATCCGCTTCAAATCGATATCAGCCAGTGTCATGCTAGCCCGAAACCCATTTTGGGAACCGATAGCCCTAATCATCTGGGCTACTTTGGTTTTATAGTCAGCCGTTACCTGGTCGTCCTTGGTCTCAAGAAAGATAAAATGCGTTACAGGTGCATAACGACTTGGGTCAATGATGAAGACTGGCCCATATTTGTCCTTGTCTACGGATTGTCTGAGGTTATCTCGATTTATATTTTGTGCCTGGGCTTGGCTACCCACGAAAACAAACACACCCAGTAATGCTGTGCAGAGTACTTTTTTCATTTGCATTCCTTCCTTTTGACGATATGGATTTAGTTGCTGTTTATATTTGACGTTGTGGAACATTTTTTCCACCTAGCTATCGTATAAATACTGACTAAAATTCACATGGTACTAACGCTCTAATTTGATCCGGTACTTTAGTCCCAATTACAAGTAGCAAAAATAGTACTAAAGACTCTGGCTATTAGCATTCAATATAGATTTAAATGAGATTACAAAGCCATGATTCATGCCGTGGTTATTAATGGATAGACATAATTCACAATAGGCAGTTTGACAGTATTGAAAAATTGAGATAAAGAAGATAGGATAGTTGTCAAGTAATTCTCTTAATTCTCAAATACCTCTGTTTATTGCTGAATTATGTTAATCCTTTTGTAAAATCTTGCTTTTGATTGTTTTGATTTAAACTTAGTTGGATTTTAAAGTAAAGCAAGAAATAACTATTTTTAACTGGCAATTTAATATGAATCTAGGTTTTCAATTAAAAAGAAATATAAAACTCGAACAGCCTCCACTGCGCTTATTGCTATATCTGGAGTGGACTCTTTTTGGTATATCCGTAGTTATTATGAATCTTCCTCCCATCAGAAATTGGAGGGGTTCTGTTCATGTTAACCCTATTTTATTAATTTTAAGTATTGCTATTTTTGGTTTTCTAGGCTTCAGGTTGCCCAATGGCGATCGACTATCAAAAATAATATATACGTTGTTCCAATTATTCTTAATTTTATTGATAAATATTGGAGCAGATAACGGCGTTGGTTTTTCACCTGTGTTACTTTTGGTTGTAGTAATTCGCAGTATTTCAGTATTTAAATTTCCTGGAAGTCTACTAGTAGTTGGTTTAGTTTTAATATGTTTTATTTTTACTCTGAATACCTTAAATCTCCCGCCTAAACAACCCCCACCAGAAATGTTGCAGGGAGAAAATTTTATAAATATTGTCTGGATAATAAAATTACATCTTGTGATGTTATTCAGTTTAATTTTAGTGTTTATTTTACTTTTAGTTAATGCATTATTTGAACTTGCTCTTGCTCACAGGCGTTTGCGTGAATATGCTTTGCGTATTGAAGACCAAGCAACACTACAGGAACGTAACCGTATTGCCCGCGAAATACATGATGCTTTGGGACATTCACTAACAGCACAAAGTATTCAACTTGAAAATGCATTAGTATATTTAGAGTCAAACATGGACAGAGCCAAAGGTTTTTTATTAGAAGCTCGACAACTTAGTGCTAATCTTTTGCAAGAAGTTCGCTATTCGGTGACAGCATTACGCTACGATCCTTTGCAAGGTAAATCTTTGGATGCTGCAATTAAACTTTTAATTTTAGATTTCCAAAGTAGAACCCAAATTACCCCCGATTATTCCCAGTGTGGCATCCTATCGGTTCCCCATGAATTAAGTATAAACAGAACAATTTACCGGATTCTCCAGGAAGCTTTGACTAATATTTCCAAGCATAGCAAGGCAAGTGAGGTCACAATTGCTATACAGGCAACCAAAAATTCATTTTGTTTGCGTGTAGAAGATAATGGTATTGGATTTGATCCCGATTTCAATACCAGAGGATTTGGAATACAAGGGATGCGGGAAAGAACTTCTGCGCTTGGAGGTAAACTTTCAATCGCTAGCAAACCTCAAGGAGGTTGTCATCTGATGGCTGTGTTTCCATTATCAAGCTCGGAGTCATGATTCGCATTCTATTGGTAGATGACCAAACAATTATACGGCAGGGTATAAAAAGTCTGTTGGAGTCACAACCCGATTTTGCAGTAATTGGAGATGCTGAAAATGGTAAGGTAGCCATAACTCAAGTTGAGATACTACAACCAGATGTTGTATTAATGGATGTACGAATGCCGATAATGGATGGGGTTGCCGCAACCGGAGCGATTTGCCAGCAATTTGCGAATATTAAAGTATTAATTTTAACGACTTTTGATGATGATGAGTACGTATCTCAAGCAATAAGATTGGGTGCAAAAGGCTACTTACTCAAAGATACACCCGTGGAACCATTAGCCAATGCTATTAGGTCAGTGTATGCTGGACATACCCATTTAGGACCTGGGTTGGTAGAGAAAATAATTACCACTGTTTCCGAGTCTATTGCTTCAAACACCCCAAATATACCACTTGAGTTTGCAGAACTGACTCCTAGAGAAAAGGATGTTTTACGATTGATTGCATTGGGTGCTAATAACCGTGAAATTGCCCAGTCTTTATTTATTGCCGAACGTACCGTCAAAAATCACGTTACTAATATTTTAATGCGGTTGAATTTACGCGATCGCACTCAAGCCGCAATTTTTGCCAATTCGTTTTTGCAGTTTTTGGATGATGAAAGTCTAAGTTAATCTGAACTTCCCACTGTACAAATGTACTAAATATACCGGAAAAGCCTGTATTGAAAGCGATGCAGGCTTTTAAACTCGAAGGCTTGTACCCATGTAATTTAAGATTTATTTAAGATTTAATAGGTTGATAAAAACTCCTAACCACACCTCTACCAAAGGCATTTTCAAAGCACGTTGCAGTTTCGTTAGGGTGATTTCATCTTTTACTTGTGCAAGATGTTGTGCGATCGCATCCTTCCACTTGTTTACATCCTCATCACCTGCCAAGCGATGAACGTTGGTAAAAGAGCGCACAATTTAACTATTATTTCCATTATCAAAATAGAATTCAGGAATCAGAATCTAGAATTGAATTCTGTACGATTGGTAGATGAATAAATAGGTTTAAGACCCCTACTCAAATTTATAACTGATCTTAAGATTTCCGGTTCTTCGGTTACTTTTATGGAGAATTAATACTAAAGTGCCAGTTTAATAAACT
>NZ_JCACKM010000274.1:0-4923 GCF_059505385.1 Desmonostoc vinosum | reverse complement strand
AAGAGCTTTTTGACCGCATCAATCCTGGATAAATTCTCATACTGGGGTAGCATGGAAATTTCTAACACTTCGGATGAGCTAGAAATTTCAACTACAGATGTATTTGCTCTTTGGGTTTGTTGATTCTGTGTGGATACAGAATTATTCAACTCCACGTTATCTAGCTTTGATTCTGTTGGCTCAAGAGTCAAGTCAACATCAGAAATGTCATCAGGCACTGAAATAGACATCAACGAGCTAGTTTGAGCATGTGGAATGTCATTAGCCGATGTCAGCTTTGGTGTTTGGTTGTGATCAACACAAATCCAGTTAGATAGTAATGCTTCTACATGGTCTAACTGCTGCTGCGCCTGCCGATACAATCTCTCATATTCTTCTAGTTGCCGAACGCAGTAATCTCGTAATTCTAACAGTGGAGTCACTAATTCGTCAGGAGGAGGTTTTAAGTTCATCCGGTGTCAATACCTATAAAATTTCAATATTTATTAGCTTGAGGTTACAGCAATCTGTGGTCATTACGCACTTTGACTGCAAACAAGCACCAATTATGTCTCATCGTCCAGGTCATCTACAGTCAGCGGTGCTTGAGAAGAATGACGCACATACAACACATAAACTGTATGATCTCGAATTGTAAATAGTACTCGGTATACGTTTTTGGTTTTTCTGTAAAGTAACTGTCGGACTTCTCCAATAAAAATCTCGTGTTCAACTGCTAGTCCGCAGCGCTGCGGTTTCTCTTGAAGTGTTGCAATTTCATTCATTAAACCTCGAAACCAACGATCTGCAAATTCCGGATTCTGCTCTCGATACCAGCGATAGGACAAGTCTATCTGAGCTTGAGCAAGGGAAGTGATTTCAACCAGAAATGTCATACTTTTGCTGCATTTCGGCAATAAAATCTTCAAGGGGGCGAGTTTGCCCAGCATCTATTTCCTCAAAACCTTGCTGGACTTGAGCAATTGTTTCGAGTTGATCAATTAGTTGGCGCAATTTACTAGGATCAACTTTACCAGGCTCAACAAAGGTAACAATAACTTGGGCACGATCGCTCACATCTGCTGGTAACTCACTAAGTTCAATTTGTCCATTTTGATAAATGCCTGCAACAGTTTTTAGCATATATTGATAGATCTAACAATTCTTCAATTCTAATGGCGTTCGTCACTATTCCCAAGGAGAAGCGATTATTACTGTCGAAATCACCTCCTTTACACTTAACCTAATCGCACTCTTGCCACAGTTAAGGCATTCTACTTCAATCGCTTTCTCCTTCCTGCGTCCTCTAAACTCTTCAAGAACAGGTGAACCCTTATACTCGCTCACTAATTCAGTTAAACAGTGATAGCACTCGTAGATTACACGCCCTACTTCCTTGTCGCAGTCTGTAAATTTCATGCGTTGGCATTGCTGTGGTGGTAACTCTTCTTCTTCACACGATTCAAACTGGCGCGGCTTGGGTTTGGGTGAGTCATCTAACCTGCGCTCACGCGGCTTGGGCTTACCTGTTTCTAATGGTAGGGGCTTGACTGTGAGCGCTTTTGTTTCTACTTGAGCTTGTGCTTGCGGTGGCTCTGTAGTGATTGCTTGTGGTTCATCTGGCAGGGCCTCTAGTGCAGGGGCGGGGTCTGGCTGTAATGTGATTGGCGGTTGCTCTGCTGGGCGAATGGCAACAAGGTCAAGCTTGGGGTTTGGGTTGTTGGGTTTTGGTGGTTTGGGTGGTTTAGATGGGCGTTGGGTAGATTTCATGAAACTTGCATTGAAATGAACTAAGCCGAAACGGGATTTTCAAATCTCTTTTAATCTGTTAACAATGATTCTAGTTGTTGTAAAAGACTTGCGATTTTCTTTGCTTTTTTCGGGTCTTCCCACTGTGAAGACTTTAACATTCTCTGAGATATGTCTTGAAATTCCTTTTTTAAAGAAGGAGGTTCTTGAGGCTTTGCTTCCTTAATTCGAGTACGAATTTGTGCTAGAGATAAATTTTCAGCAATTGCTTCTGCTAGCAAACTAAATCTAAACGCTTCATCTTTAACTGTAGCGATCGCTCTGGCTTTGGTGTATTCTATTTTTCCATAACGTAGCGCCTCTAAAACATCAAGCGGCATATTCAGCAGTGGTAGCCGACTGACACGAAAGCTTTCTGGCGATAGCTTGCCCACTATCGTAAACACATTTTCTACAATTTCCCACTGTTGACGGAAAACGTTTTCCGTATCTTTGTCTGACCATTCAATTTTCTTTTTATCTAGATGCGCTCTGCGGTTCAATAAAGCAACTACTTCCTTCTTCTTGCAGTTTAGCTGCCAAGATAGTAAGTGCAGTATTCCTTCCGTTTCCTCTACCGGATTTAAATCTTCTCGCTGCAAATTTTCTAGCAAGGAGAGCTTTAGAGATGAGGCTTCATCAACATCTAAAATTGCAGCAGGAACTTCCGTTAAGCCGGCAGAGAGTGCAGCACGGTAGCGACGTTCCCCCGCAATTAATAAATACTTACCATCAGTACAAGGACGCAGCCATAACGGCAGGGCAAACGCATCTAAAGTACTGCCGATTATGACCAAAATTAAGAACCAACGAAAAAATCAGGATTTCTCGTTTGATTTACTTTCCAAGATTTAAAGCGATGCCTATGGCAAGCCGCAGAGCGTCTACGCTAAAATCTTTGTCAATAAGCAGGGACTGATGACATTATTTTGAAGTTTATTGAGAATGGACTAGTCTTATTGACATGATGCGGCCGCCCTGATTGCTGGGTGACTATGACTGATAAACCTAACACAACTACTTGTCCTAAGTGCAATGGCAAGGGTTTACCTATTAGTATTCTTGTGCTAGAGAAGTACAAAGGAAGTTCAATCATGAATAACTTGGAAAAAACTTTACCTGCTCTGCTCGTTGCATCTTTCAATATTGTGTTGTTATCAACTATTAATATCAAACCCATCTATGCCCAACCAAGGAGTGTTTTTATTCGCAATACATTGTCAGGAAAGTGCATTGATGTTGCTGGTGCGCCTGGTGCAGAGAATGGCACTCCATTGTTAATTTGGGATTGTAATTTCTCTGGACGTAACACTGAAAACGGTTCACCTACAGACCAAAAATGGACATTGACTAGTGACGGTTTTATTCGTAACAGATTATCAGGAAAATGTATTGATGTTGCTGGTGCACCTGGTACACATAACGGCGCACCATTGTTAATTTGGGATTGTAATTTCTTTGGACGTAACACTGAAAACGGTTCACCTACAGACCAAAAATGGACATTGACTAGTGACGGTTTTATTCGTAACAGATTATCAGGAAAATGTATTGATGTTGCTGGTGCGCCTGGTATAGAGAATGGCGCTCTATTGGTACTTTGGGACTGTAATTTCTCTGGACGTAATGCTGAAAACGGTTCACCTACAGACCAAAAATGGAAGATGCAGCAGTAAATATGTACTATAATAAATCCGCTTCTAGCAATATGATTATGTGCGGCGTTCTCAAAAGGTAATGTCCACTTTATCTAATCTTGACCATCAACAATTAAATACCTCTGTTCTACACGAAACAATCATCGGTGTAGTTGAACGCCTGACCTTTTACTCCCAAGAATCAGGTTATACTGTTGCGCGTCTGGTGCGTTCTCGCGCTACTGAACTCACAACAATTGTCGGCAGCTTCGCCAATATCCAGCCCGGTCAAACATTGCAACTAACTGGTTTCTGGCGTGAACATCCCCAATACGGGCCACAGTTTCAAGTTGTTCAATACCAAGAAACCAAACCCGCTACAATCACCGGAATTGAAAAGTATTTGGGCAGCGGTTTAATTAAAGGAGTAGGCCCAGTCACAGCAAAGCGCATAGTCGCTCATTTTGGTTTGGAAACTCTGGAGATTATCGACAATCAAATTGAGCGCCTTGTCGAAGTTCAAGGTATTGCTAAAAAACGCATCAAACTAATTCAAACGGCTTGGGCTTCACAGAAAGCCATCAAAGAAGTAATGGTATTTCTGCAAGGGCATGGTGTTTCAACAACCTACGCGGTGAAGATTTTTGAAGAAGGCAGAAGGCAGGAGGCAGAGGGCAGAAGGGACAATTAAGAAGGGGATTCAGACCCCTCCTTAATTGGGGCCACTGAACTTCGTTTCAGTGGGGGTCTTAAACCCTTACTCCCTCCGGTCGTGGCAGAGTGCAGAAAACAGTATTCCTTCTGCCTCCTGCCTTCTGCCCTCTGCCTTTCTTGATAAACAATACAAAGCAGTAGCAGTTGGCGCACAATTGCTGTTAGTGGGTGACATTGACCAGTTACCGTCTGTCGGGCCTGGTAATGTACTTGCTGATCTGATTAATTCGCTTACTGTACCAGTGGTGCGGCTAACACAGGTATTTCGCCAAGCTCAAGCGAGTGCAATTGTCACCGCCGCGCACTCCATTAACCGAGGACAATACCCAACAATTGAACCAATCTCTGATTCTCCCGTCTCGGACTGCATTTGGCATGGCGGCGGGTTTTAACCGGAACACGGGGTACAAGCAATCTGTGAATTGGTTACTGACTTGATTCCTCGGCTTGGGTTTAACCCGGCAACCGATGTACAGGTTTTGTGCCCAATGACGCGGGGTGTTATCGGTACTCGCAACCTCAATACTGTTTTGCAACAGTTGATTAATCCTCCCAGTGCAGAGAAAGTGGAGATTAACAGGGGTGGGATGATTCTGCGAGAGGGCGATCGCGTTATTCAACAAACCAACGACTACAATCGCGAAGTCTTTAATGGCGATTTGGGGATAATCGAGGGCATCGATACTGAGGAGCAAGAAGTCATGGTGCGGTACAGTGAACGTACTGTGGTTTACGATTACGCTGATTTAAGCCCAACTGACAACAAAGCTGGACAACCTTAGCGATAAGTTTTCTAATTTGCTTT
>NZ_JCACKM010000273.1:0-4972 GCF_059505385.1 Desmonostoc vinosum | reverse complement strand
GTTGCAATTAGCGCTCCTGCTATCAACGGTTAATTCTCAACTTGAACTCAATAAAAAGCGCCTCCCACGAACGGGGGCGCTTTTTAGTTGGTTTAGCTTAACCAAAAAGAAGCACCGCGCTCTAAGGCTTCGTTGAGCGTCAGGATGAATTTTTGGGCAATGACGAATTGACCCGCAACTAATTCAATCCTACGGATTGAATTAGTTGCGGGTCGATGATAGCGAAGCGGTAGCGAGTCATCGAGCGTCGGAATTGCCATTTTTGTGATATTATATTCACCGCTGCTACTTTTAAACAAAGTCGAAAATACTGGTTTGAAAGCAATAGTTGTAAACTCTAATAACGCTAACCAAACTATCAACATAAAGGCGCGTGGGACGCACGCCCTTAAAGCTCAGATAATGTCTTCGTGCGAAGAGTCTCTGAGAAGCCCGCGCTGTATGCGTAAGCATCAGAGTCGGGTACGTCACATAATGCAAGAAAGATAATGTAGGGGAAAATTTAGCAAGATCCTCGTTAATAATTGAGCATATCTGTAAACCCGCCCCTACTTGTTTACTTTTCCTATGCTCCTTCCATGGCAGCAACAACACCAAAAACTAAGAACAGACATCCACCAATTAAAGTAAGTTGGCGCTCAGAGATTCGCCCAGCAATCATTCTTCCACCAATAACAGCGATCGCAGCACAAATGGCATGTCCTAAAATTGCCCCGATTGTAACTCCTACGGCATTGTTACTGGCTGCTAGAGCAATAGTAGCGATTTGCGTGCGATCGCCCCACTCGGCCATAAATGTTAATACAAACGCTTCTATTAAAATTGCCCAAGCAGTTTTTCGCTTTGGTAGCTGTAAATCTGCTTTTTTCACCGCAGCTTCAGCCTCTTCTACAACTTCTGTGTTACAAGTAGCAGCAGACATCTTACTAGCTTCATACAAGAGCTTAATACCAAAGGCAATAAACAAAGCTATTTCAGCATAATGAATATAAACTTTTGGCAACAAAGATACCGTTTGTCCCAACAGCACCGAGAGAATAGTCATCGCTGCTAAAGCAGCTGTGACACCTAGAAATACTAACCGCCGTGAATGATGCATAGATAAAATCACAGCGATAAAAAATGTTTTATCCCCTAACTCTGAAACTGTGATTAATAATAAACCTGCGGTAAAAGCTGTTAACACTCTCTCAAGCTCCTGATTAATCTTACCTTTACGAGCTTGATGAGAGCCAAAAGACTTCACCAAGCTCACATTTTTTACGTGAACTTAGTGAAGGTCTCGCTGCCAAATACTTATTACTTGTCATCTAAACCAGGCTCATCGCCAGTATGTTGATTTAGATGTACTGGCTTTTAAAGCTTTTTGCCAGTAGCTACTCCCCTTCTATCAGATCGTAATACTACATCTCTTCAAGACATGAGTCAAGGTAATAAGACATAAATTCTTCATGCAGAAATCAGTGATTTTTCATAATCAACGGCAGTTTGCAGCGTTGCTTTGTTCAAGCTTAGTGTTGTTTTAGATAGATGTGGCATTCCAACTCGAACAAAATATGTATCGTCATAACAGTTGTAATCACATAATAATTCTTCTCCTGGCATGATGTCGCGTGCAGTCACATCTTGTCGTGGAGTAGAGATAATATTTGGAAAATCTGGCTCATGATTAATAAACCGTTGGTCATCAGAGCAGAGGATATACAACCCTAGCTCTTTATCGTAATAAGCATATTTAAAAAATATTTCCCTAGCCGGATTAGGCATTCTCAATACGTCACTCTCAGAATAAGAGGAGTCAAAATCGGGATGATATTGCCATGTCACTGTTCCCTTGGGAATGAATTGATCGGCAAAAAGACCAATTCCATGAACTTTGCTGGGTTGAATCTGTGTTTTTACTAAAAGCATTGTTAAATTAACCTTAAACCAATAACACCAATAACAATCAAAGCAACGCAAAGATAACGAACTAGTCCGTAGCTCTCACCAAACAAAACAATATCTGCTATCACAGTACCGATAGCTCCAATACCAGCCAGTACCGCATAAGTAGTTCCAACTGGAATTGTTTTGAGTGCTTGTGACAAAAAGAAAAAACTCAAAATTGTGACGGCAGTAGTTGCTGCGGTTGGCAGGAAGTTAGTAAATCCGTTGCTCAACTTTAATGTGACTGCCCACGTTGTTTCCAAAAGACCTGCGATCAGAATGTGTATCCACGCCATAAATTTTAGATAACTAGCTTGAAAAATGGGTTAGAGATTGGAGACCACAGAAGAGGGATTTTTATACTTTTGTTATGTGCTATTGTTCATGGAAGTTTAGTTGAAAGATAGTTATAAACAATGAATTTTGATTGAGAAAAAAGAATTTTTATTTTTTGTTACTGTACAGTTGAATTAACCGGAGTTTCAATCGTTTTTATGCGATTTATGAAGCCAAGAGGAGGTGGAAACTTTAATATCACTCGCTCAACATTATCTAGTTCATTACGTAGACTTTGATAAATTTTCGGTCTCTCACTCCAATGAATATTGGGACGTAAATGATGCTCTTGGTGATAACCTTCGTTGCAAAAAAGTAGATTGTAGATGCGACCATAATGGCTAGTTGAGTTGGCGTAGGAATTTTCAGGTATAGCGCCAAAGTGTTCATAATAATTAGCTAGATATGTTAGAAACCAACCAAAATAGAATATGGGAATCACAAAGAATAAAAAGAATTGCCATGAGATTAGCAAGTAGCCGATGATTGCTAAAAGACAAGCACTAAGCTCAAAGTACAATTGAATACTTTCTTTTTGCATTTTTGCCTGACGAAATGACTGGGCTAAATCATCGCGAAAAATTGCTAAAGCGCAATAGGCGATCGCGTTCTCACTTTGATCATTTTTTCCATAGGCAAAGGTAGAAGAATGATCTTTAGTTTGACCATAGGCATCTTGTCTGTCATTGCCATATCGATGATGATTGAAATGAATATGACGATAATGAGTGACAGGAGAACCAAGGTTCGCTGAGTTTACTATTGCATAGATGTTATTTAAAAGTTTAGATTTAAACCAAGGAGTATGAACAAAATTATGGGTAGCAACTAGAGCGTTGTACCAAAAGAGAAAAAGACAGAGTGGATAAAAAAGTAAATAATCTAAAAAAGTATGTGATTTCCAAGTTATTGCCAACCAAATATTTAGCACTAACTGAAAAGTTGTCATGAAAAATAGAAGGCTATCCCGCTGAGAATACCTGAACAACATGCTCATTTTGTTAGTTTAGATAAAGGTAATATGATGCCTGAAAACTCTCTGGTGATAGACCTAATTTTAGATATCACCGTCAACATAATTCGTAATTACACTGTGTACTGGATAGAGTATTATATGGAAAGTGCCAATAAGATTAAGTGTTGAGTGTATCTAAGAGATTTTTCTGAGTTAAATGTGTAATTTATTACATAAACACTTGGTTTGAGTACAAGCAATAGAAAATGCAGAAGAAATTTTCATTCTCTCGTTGCACTGACTTGGGCATGAAAGTTTAGCTTGTGAAGTTAGGTTAAAGATTGTCAAGCAATGCGATTCTACGCATTTTTGTTGTGATTATAGCGAAGCGATCGCTTCACAAATAGCTTTAGCGCGTCTATCTTTAAATAGTGCAATAATAAACCACAGAGGGTGAGATAATACAGAAAAATAAACGAATATTGTTTCTATATTTTAGGCACTAATTTAGAATAGACGCGCTACTACACTGTCAAAGCTAATTTGTTCTTATTGCAAATACTCGGGTGTTAGCTTGTGGCTGCTAAAAATTTTCATGTCATATTCAATATTATCTAAAAGAATAGAGAAGATTGTTCTATCATATTCACCTTCACAAAAAGTTTCTATTATCAAGTCATTCTCCAAATTTTGAATATATGCCTTCATAAACATAAATTCTGAATTTAATTCATTGATATATTCTAATAAATAAGTTCTATTTATATTTATCTGACAAGAGTAAAGTACTCTAATTAATACTCCTCTATTTTGAATATATTTAACAATTAAATTTTGTTTTCTGGAGTGACGACATAAAAGTAATTCATTATCTTCTTGAACGTGATATCCATTGAATTCTAAATGATTACGATATCTGACTAAAGGATGAGCTAAAAAATCACCAAAATTAATTTCTGGCATGGGTTATAGCCTCACAAAATTTTCCCAAAATTAGGTTAGCTAAACTTAGTATTCCCAGATAGCCAAGAACTGAATCAGGATGACGACTGCTAAAACTAATTTCGCTCCTACTCCTGTCCTATTCTATTTAGACTCTATTAATCGCTTACTATCTCCAAAATTTTACATTACTGAGTTAGCCTTGTAGTTACTTAAGTTTGCGTTCGTATTTATCCCGGATTTCCGAACGACGCAGCATATAAGCCGTTTTGGCTTCCTCATATTGCATATATTTTCCATGAGTATATAACGGTGTCAAAATTGCTAAACAAATCATGAAAAATCCTCCTATCTGGAAAGACGGAAAAACCCACAAACCTAGACATACAGCAAAAAAGCCCAAGATATACATCACACCAACATATGCTGTCGTTGGTTCGTAGTAAGGTATTCCATCGTTGGTATATAGCAAATATTTCTCGCGTTCAGTTTGCCAGTCTTGGTTAATTTGCAGTAGCTCATTCTGCAATTCCAAATGAAGAAGTCGCTCTTGTGAAAGACTTTCAGTAGGCTGCTGTTGCGACAAAATTTTTGCTTTCACCTGTTCATATTCTTTAGCTGTAATTGCCCCAATCTTTAGTAAAGAATGCAATTTTTGTAACTCATCCGCAATGTTACTCATTGTAAATTTACTGGTATAGCTCTGCTGATCAATTATCTGCTTTCAAACTTCGATTTAACAACGCCTGATCTTTAGCTGGAGTTTGGACTAATTTGGATTCAACCAGCAATTAAGAGAACAGCAAGACA
>NZ_JCACKM010000272.1:0-5120 GCF_059505385.1 Desmonostoc vinosum | reverse complement strand
GATTTTTCAAAAATATCAATAATCTGAGTCACATCTGCGGAATGTGGGTTACTAAAGTTCGTCCAGTATCCATTATTCTTTCAACTAAATAAAACACATTCTAATAACCGCGCCGTAGCCCTACCAAAGCATTAAGACATTTACTCTCTCTAGCAATCTGCCGCGCCAATATTTGTTTCGCCTCAGTCACCGATCCGTGCCGCAGTTCATGGATGGCTTGATGCAACCCAGTGTAGGCATTAGCCACTCCGTTGATTGCTGTCTGTAGTACTTGTGGGTGGTGACACTGAGTAGCAAGATGAATGCGATGCGATCGCTGGCAACCAGTGATACCCGTTTCTACGTCTCTTGATCTAATTGGTGTTTAATTTTGAGATATTAATGAGATATAAAATTGAAAAATTAATTCAGATAGAAACTTATGGCAACCGAACAAGAACTTCAATCTCTTTTTGATACCTTAGATACCGATCAAGATGGCAAAGTCTCCATTAATGAGCTTTTTTTAAGCCCTGGCTTAAGTGCAATCATCTCAGCAGAAACAGGTATCAGTAGCCCCCAGGAGTTGCTAGGTATGTACGGAGATCAAGACGGTAGTATCACCTTTGAAGAGTTAAAGAGAGTTGTTGAAAAAGCAGGGAATTTAAACTAAACAGTCCAAAAAATCAGTGTATCCTACCCCTTTTTACCCTTATTAGCCCTTTCAGGATACCTTGAGAGGGATTTTGTTGTAGATGGGAAAAGTTAATTCTCCTTCTTTTCCTTGCTCTCCCTATCCCTTATCACTTCCCAGGCTCCTTGCTCAATAATTTGAGTGAAGGGGCTTGCTAACGATTCTGGGGGTATTTTGAGCAAGGGAGCAGAGGAAGTATTCATGCGGGTCATTTCCAATTCGCAATTACCAATTTGCAATTCGCAATTAACACCCCATAACTGAAGTTGGGGGCTTGCCGAAGTTTGGATCTAAGGCTTCCTTAGATCCAACTTCTCTGAATATTGATACTACGTGTTTTGTTTTCTTTCATAATTAAAATTAGGGGCTTGTACCCTAAATGAATCAATTATCAATTACGTCCGCAATTGCGAATTGCGAACTGCGAATTGTTTGGTCAGGGCAACAGTCTTTCAATAAAATTTTAGACGGATTGGGACAATAACCCTGACATATCTAATACTCGCTCTGACCAAGCACTAGCTTGCTCGGACATATTTATGCGTTCGCTCTCATCAGACCAAAGACTATCAAACTTTAATTTCCACCGCGATAATTGGACTTGAATGTTAACCAATTCTTCGGCATATTCCGGTTCAATTTCTGCTGCTGTCCATTCGATAAAACACATAGTTTCATCTGCCACACTTTCAACTGCTTCCGGGTAGGCAGTATTACAAAATGTTCTCAACCTGGCTAAATTAGAAGCTATATGTCCTAAGCGATTTGATGTATTTTCACTTTGAAACCGTGCTTGTTTTTCATCTAATTTCTGGTTCATATCCGCCAATTAACTCACTCGTAATTTTTTTGACATGTTCTTTAATTGCTGGGTCTTGAATTAGCATTGAGCGATTATTTTGACTTGGGCGAATGTTAATAATCGATTCATAAGCTATTGATTGATTAAAGGGAGTCCAGTCAGCACCCCAAATATCTCGCTGTCTACTACCATCTTCGAGTAATGCTGCTTCACAAAAAGCGTGTTTCTCTCCTCCCCCTGCTAAAATCTCTCTTTCTATGTCTACTGCTATTTTGATATAAAGTCCCAAAGTTTGCAGCATTTGCTCAACCTGTTCTAGAGTTGCCCTTTTCTTGATAATCAGTACCAAAATTACACCTCTACCACAATGGATTACCCAGAGCATTGTTGCATTAGTCTTTAATCTCAGCCTCCAACACACCCAACAATTTCTCCTCCACAGCAGTCAGATAAGCCCGATTCAGCTTCCCCAACCACTGCAAGAGATTTTTGACCGTCTCCTCCAGTGAGTCGGAATATATTCGAGTAATGCGATCGCAGATCAAGAGCATCTGCTGGCATTCCTGGGGCAGGTAATCATACGATTTGAGGTGCTTCAGCCCAATCGTCAGTTCGCCATCCCAGAGTCTTACAGTGCAACTAAAGTCATTAACGGCGGTAACAATTGCCCAGCAACCGCTTTTACCCCTGAGTTCTGGGTTGTCCTTGACTAAAATCTGGCATACCTCACCGATTTGGTAGGTGTTGGGGATTTTGGTTCGTTCCATAATTCGTTGCACAACGTCCTTGACGATGCGACCAGTTGGCACTTTCCCACCAGCTTCCTCTACAGCCCGTTGCCAAACTTCTTGTTGCTGTTGGGGTTCAAGCTTCGTCAGGGGACGGACTTGACGCTCATTCGTGGGCAGAATGTGATCCATTGGATCACATTTTTCAGCCAAGTTATCAAAAACAACAGCCGCATCCATTAGAAGGTAAGACTGGCGGCGACTGTGAGCAAAGCGGTCGCGGCAGTATTCCTCAAATGTGCGGTGGGTGGAACGGTAGAGTCTGCGATCGCGTAACTCTGTCAAAGCCTTACCCGCCTCAAAAAATGCTCTCTCAACTCTGCGTTCAAGATGCAAGCGATCGCGCTGTTCATCCTCTGTCAATTCCGGAACTTCAACAGCAGTTACCGTAATTGTTGCTGTAGATGGGTTTTCTTCTTGGGAAATATCCTGGTTTACAGGGTTATCTGGCGATGTTGAATTACTGGATGAAGCAGAGATATCTTTTTTGCGCTCTTTGGGTGGTCTAGTCATTGTTCCACCTCTTGTTGTTCAGCAGTATTTACTATGAATCGATTGAAAATAGATTCATAGTATGGTTAATGACTGCAATTGCGTGAAGCGCAGTACTAAAAGCAATTGCTCATCTAAAGAGACAGAGGTAGGAACACAAGAGTCAATGGGAGCAAAATCAATCATTGAACTGCACTCCAAAATCAATACCAAGAGCTTGTTCAATTTTTCGTAGCGTATCTTCTGGCAAAGCCTCACGAATTCGTTCTGCTTCAATGTCGTACCAGTAAACTCGGCTAATACCTGCCTCTGCGGCTAACGCTTCTAAAGTACGCCCAGAGGCTTTTCTAGCTTCTTGTATCTTAGCTCCCAATCCTTGTATTTCGACATCAACATTACGCCTAACCTTCACACAATTCATTTAACTCGTCTCCATAAGTGTAAACCTGTAGCTACTACTTAGTGTAAGGTGTTAGCTAACAATTGACAAGTGTAAGCTAACACCTTACACTAAGAATATAAAGAAAGCGCCCGGACTGCGAATCTTGAGCGCCTTCTGTCCTTTTAGAGACTCATCAATTATGACTCATAACATTTACAGCCAACAACAGCTGCACCACAAATCGATTGCCCGACTCAAGCAAATCTACAGCGAAATCGGCGCGAGCGTCGAGGTCAGCGACAAACGTTGTAAGAATTCATGGGCAAGTGCGATCGCAGAATATCAATCCGCCCAGCTTCAGAAAGTTGACGAACAAGCTACAGCCCAAGCCGAACTAAACAGCCACATTGTCGCCAAAGCCAAAGCTGTTGCACCTGAACCACTCACCCCTGTAGAAATATCCTTTTATCACCACGAATATTACGCTGGTAATGAACTGATTGATAGCCAGCATCACCCATGACGACAGCCACTTAACCCAACGCTGGGTAATCATGGTCAACGATAAAGAAGTATTCCGTGCTGCTACCCCAATAATGTGCGATCGCTACATCCGCATACATTACAAAGATGGGTCTTTACCAGTGCAGGAACAAGAACCAACACCCTGCACCTCCGAGAATCGAATCATGGCGCATATCTTCAACGAGTGCCAGAATTATGGGTTTGAAATTCTCGATGATGGGATTTACAACAGCAACGGCGTAAAGCTGGAACAAGTCGGATGCACTGACGGTAACTGGTGGGTAATTCTAGGTTCACAAGGTCAGCAGCAGTATTCTGACTCGGTGTTTGATGCTGTACGTTTGCTATCGATGGACGAAGTGTTGCCCACTCTTTCCCCTGCCTCTTTTGAAGAATTGTTAGACCTCCCATTTGACGAGTTGACTGCCGATGAATGGGAACGGTTACAGGAGTATGCAACCTTCAGCGAAGAACCAGAGTTAGTCGCAGCGTAATTCTCACACAGGCGATCGCTCGTATCAATAACCAGAGCGCGATCGCCCAACCCATCCTCATCAATCAACAATCACATCTATGCAACCCACAATGTCCATCCCCTCAAACTGGGACTATCCCCGCTATACCTTTGGTCAGCGCACACAACAGGGACTAATCATCGGCATAGAGTACTACCCCCCTGATACTCTATTAGCTCACGAGTACGGTAATTCTTGGCGTTATACCGTACTGACTGACAAGAACTCTGAAGAAGTTCGACATTACTTTGATGACCAAATCCAAACGCTCTCAAATGCAGAATTACAAGCGCAAATAATTGCTGAAATCGAGGAGCATCAACAGCAAATAGATGTCCTTAAGCAACAGTTAGCAGCGGTAACAGGGGGTAGAACAGATGACTAAATATCGCCAAACTAAACCAGTTAAAGACTCTTCTGGTCTGACCGCTGCTAGTTTATTGCACTCGCTTCGTTGTCGTCGCGGTTCTGCTCCTTTGCATACTATCGGGTTTTCTACTGGGGTAATTCAATCGCTACTCGATAGAAAACTTGTGAAAGTGCAGAATACGGGCTGCGGGTTTTTGTTGGAAATTATCGAGGAAATGTAACTAGCACTCAGTACTCAGGAGTCAGAATTCAGAATTGGTTTGGCTAACTACTAGCTGAGAGCATTTTCGCCCACGCTCCCCCACTTTATACTTATAACTTGCTGTTACGATTGAGTCATCGCATATGGAAATCTCTTAACAGAGTACGTCAGTTAAGATACCTGCCTACATCAGAACATGACCAGATTTGAGTTTAAACGTAAGAAATTCGAGTTATCTTCGACTTTTCACTAGTAGTTGTAATAAATTGTAAAACAGCACCCTTGAGTCTACCAATGCTTAAATATAGTGAAAAATCCAGGACTTACGCAAGTGTCACAAGCAATGGCGCGGTGTAACCGCGCCGCGCACCA
>NZ_JCACKM010000271.1:0-5138 GCF_059505385.1 Desmonostoc vinosum | reverse complement strand
TGAGGCGACTTGCATAAAATTTTACCCTTCAAAACTTTTCAAACAGCCTCTAATAGTTAGGAAGTAGAGACGGGCGAGACTGATAATTAATAGAATCAGCCAGTAGTGCTTGTACAAAGAAATCAATCACAGACCGACCTTGACGGCGACAGGTTTGCACTACCGTCAATAAATTGGCAGTGTGTTGAAACCGCTCCATTGAACGGGAACCACCACTAATCTTACGTTTTGTCACAGCTAAGCGAAGTGAGCGTTCAGCCTGATTGTTATCAGGAGCAACTTCAGGGTTGTCAAGGAAATACCACCATTGAGTTGCTTTATCACGCAAAGAACGTAAAAGGTTTCCTGCTGTAGCTGAGGCCAAGTTAATCCATAATTTCTTGATTAAAATCCGCAAGGCTGGATCATCGTCCCAGCACTCCACCAAAAACTCAAACCCTGGATTTTCTTTTAATACCTCCGCAATTTCCCCGGCTGCGATCGCGGGGTTTAGTCTTAACCAAGTATCTAGAGATTGATGTCTAAAAAATTACTCTTTATATTAAGTAGTCTGTTTAGATTCCCAGAACCGCAATTCGTCTTTTGAATACCTGTCAGTCTTTTTTGAGCGCTCTTTCCAGCAATCCCAAGCCACTACCACTTCTTCTCCCAAGTCCTGTACAACTTCTCCTCTCTCGATATACAAAGTGCGGTAGGGGTCAGCATGGGCAACAATAGAACCAATGCCAATTGTCTCCGGCTGTGAAGAAACTTTTTGGAGAACAGCGATTAACTTTGTTTCTTCTGGTGTCAGTTCCGCTCGATAGTCCTGTTCAATTACCTGGTATTCTTGAGCAACTGCCCAAAAATCCTGCCAAGTACAGTTGGGCTTGGCTAACACTGCTTTGATATCAGAGAGAGCTTGTGGTAAAAGTTGTAATTGCTCTGTCCGGTAAGCTAGAGCTTGTGGTGTTGCTTCTGTACCTAAAATGAGGGCGGCAGCCTGTAATGCTTGAGTATTACTGATAGCGCTAGCCAAATTACCCAACGCCATGCCCATCAGACGCAAGCATTCGGTGGCGTTATCTTTTGGGGGTTCAAGAGCAAGCGATCGCAAATCAATAGTTTTCTCTAAAGCAAGCTTTACTTGCTTGTTAAAAGCCTTGGTTGCCTGAAGAGTGAGAATATTACTCCACTTTTCTTGAGGACGTTGTTCTACAGCATGTTCCAATTCCTGAATACGTTGTTTTAGTTGCTGGTTCTCAGTTTCTAACTGCCTCAATCCCTTCATTTCATCCAAGCGCTGCTGTAACTGGATGTTTTGTTGTTTCTGCTGTTGAAACAGTTGTTGCAAAAAGGCCATTTGCTCAATCACTTGTTCTTCTGCCCTTGCTCTAGCTTCTTTCTGTAGCCCAATTCTCAGGTCTTGCTCCAGCCGTTCTAATTCTTGCTGGTGCTGTTGTTTGAGTGCGGCAATCGCTTCGGGGTATTCTTGAGGGTATATTCTCTCTGTAGGGAAGGAAATACTTGGGGCATCTAAATCTGTATTGTTGAGCAGTAATTTCTCACCCTCCGGGTTCGGCAGTGACGCTCGAGTACTCGCTAACGCTGCGCTAACGGACTCGACGGAAACCGCCAAGACTCCGACTGCCTCACCATCATCAAAGGTAACAATTTGCTGCCAGTGGTTCGGTGCATCTGCTTCTATGGTTCCCTCTTCCCCATACCTGTGATGTGACTGTGCTGAAACTGTGACTCTAGCTGATTGAGGAACCATTGGTTCCTGAAAAGATTGCTTTATGCGTGGAAGGCGAGGAACCACTTTGTTTGCAGCTGCGGCAAAATCTGATTCCCTGGGGGAGGGGTTTTCTTGCAGTGCTAGAGCAACCGCAGCCTTGAGCTTGTCTGGTTCCTTGACCAATCGCAGTAGTGGACGGGACTGACGCTCGTTTTTAATGTGTTTGCCTAATTCATCAGCTACATCAATGACTTTTTTGGCTGCCAACAATTGATTGATTCGTCGGTATCCACCCCAGGCAGATAACTCATTTTGACAGTATTCTTTGAAGCTTTTATACCCAGCATTGCGGTAAAGTTGTTGCTCACGCATCTGGAGAATTTCGTCTACCGCTTGCTACTCGAAGCGGTCGATTGTGGTAAAAGTTTTTTTGATGCTATCGTTGAGAACACTGTAATCGAAGGGTGATATTTTTTGTAAATTCTCTAGTGTCAGCATGATTGTTGCCCACTATGGTAAATGCTTGAGAAAGTAAACGTTGCAATAAGCACTAAAGTGAACAATTAGCTGATTTTTGGATTACGCCAAAAGTATGGCAGCATTATATTTAGCTCACTTTGTCGTAAACGGATTGAGCAGGCGATCGCATTGCTTTGGTCGGCGGGCGGTCGCTTCAATTTTTATGCTGCTAGTAAATCGACTTCAGCGCCTTCAGCAGAAATCTTTCTTCTATTTTCTAATATTTCAGTTTTTGCTTTTGGTTCTAAAGCAGCACCTTTTTCTATCTTTGATTTTCTTGGTGGCTCACCTTCCTCTAGCAGATCCCCCGGTTTGCAATTAAGGGATTCGCAGAATCTAGCAGCTGCCTCCAATGTAAGTGACTTGACTTTACCCTGTTCAATTTTTTGAATGAACTGAGGACTATAACCAGTTTTTCTAGCTAAGTCGTTCTGAGAAAGTCCGGCAGCTTCTCTCAATTTTTTTAATGCGATAAACACAACCATCCTCTCTAAGTAATGCTCCTATTATAAGGGGTACTACTATTGGATGTAAACATCTGGTGCTTACATCCATTGTTATTACCCTTGCTTATGTGCAACCAATAGTAGTATTACAAACTCCTATCTAAAAGTAACTACTACTTTATTGACTACTACCAATAAGAGTACTACTATATAAGGTGAGAGAAAACAAACCGCCTGCACCCGAACGCAATCAAGGGTTTGCAAATCTGAACTTTGAAAACTGCATAGCTGACGAGTCGCACTAGCCGGGGACAGGGGACACAGGCTTGCTAAACGGGCACGCAAGTTGTACACAATAAAATGAGGGGAAATGGAGCCGACACCAGAACAGATGAAACAGATTTACAGGCTATGTTATTCGCTGACAAAATACTATCTGTCGATTGAACTAGTCACTATAGACTCAAGAACTTCAAACCTCATATTTCTGGCAGGAGAAGAAACAGAAGTACATGTAAGTCCTGATGGAGAGGTAACAATTGTATGACCAAGCCGAACTTTGATCAAATGACACGACAGGAGCTACGGGCTTACGTCTTGCAACACAGAGATGACGAAGAAGCGTTTCATGCTCTGTGTGACAGAATCTACGCAACTCCCGGCATCAAAATTGACTCAATGGAGCAATTAGAGCAACTGCTCAAACAACGCACTCAAAACGAGCAACCAGAATAACAAACTTTAAAACCAACTTGAGAGTGTTGTGTAATTGCATAACGCTCTTTTTCTTCACCAAAAAGCGACCGCTCTGCCTGAGAAACAAGTGCGATCGCCTTTTATCCAAATCAATTGGAGACTTTTATTATGACTTATGTAACGCAGACACAGCAACCAATTAGCGAACAATTTTTAGCTCAAGCCAAATTAGACAAATATATTACATCCCAAGCCAACGCGATTACTCTAGAAGGATTTACCATAGTCAAAATTGCTGACTTTGACGAAGAGATATATGCAGGCGAAGAACTAATAGCCAGTATCATCTACGACCCAGAACATCTAACGCAACGATGGGTGGTAGTGGTAAACAAGGAAGAGTTTCGAGCCAATACCTATATGAAGTGCTATCGTTACATCTGCACTCAATACAAGCGAGGTGAATTGCCTGCAAAAGAGACAGAAACAGCTTGTACTACTGGCAATGAGATAATGGCACAGATTGCCAACGAGTGTGAAAAGTTTGAGTTTGATTTGATGGACGATGGCATCTACTACAACGATAAAAAGTTGGGTGAAGTAGGATGCAGCAATGGCAAGTGGTGGGTAGTCAGAGCCTCATCAGAACATCAAGAACGTGTATCGTGTGATTCTGTGGTGGATGCGGTGTGGTCGTTGCGGATGATGGAAGGTTCAGCTAGTGGTGGTATTGAAGAACGCGTTGACTGTGAGAAATGGCTTGATATGCCAGTAAATGAACTTACTACTGAACAATGGGATCGGTTGTTGGAGTACTACCCACTAGACGAAGGTGCGGAGTTAGTTGCGGCGTAAACGAAATGGTGGGTCTTGATGTCTCACCTTTGAGTTGATTGTTGTAACTCTTGCACTACCTCTAGTGATAAACCAGTAATCCGAGCAACTGCGTCAATAGCCATGCCTTCGGCTAACAGGTTAAGGGCGATTTCACGGGCTTTCTGTTGACTTCCTTCTTCAATCCCTTCTTCTCGTCCTTCTTCTCTGCCTTCAGTCAGTATTGATTTATAAATAACTGATTCGCGCATAATGTCTCTCCTGAATAAACGCCCAATCACTTCTTGTTCTAATACTAGCCCAGCCAAGATTGCGGTAGCAGCAGCAATATTACTTTGTATTCGCTTTTCACTAATTTTATCAACAGCCGCCGCCACTTGTTGTAGTGTATTAGCTAGCCTTGTTACTAGTATCAGCTAATACAGCAAATGGTAATAACCCTGGAGTTCTCAAAAATATCTCTGGTGGTTGTTCCCACAAACGAATCACCGAAAACTCGTGTCGAAGATTTTCAATAGTGAATGTGGTTTGATACACTTTTTCAGAGCTAGTTTTATCCAGATAAATTACGACTTGATATATCTGTTTATTGGGAAAGCGGCGATAGATTCGCAAGTAATAGTCAGCCATCCGAAAAGGTAGGTCTTCGTCTGGTTGAGTCTGAAATTCTATGTGGAGAACAACTTCATGTGATTGCAACAAGATTAAGGCATCAGCGCGAATTGGTTCTATCGATAATTCTGTCGGGCTTAACTTAGTTAAAGTGATAGGCTCTCCTAATAGCCAGGTTGCAAAATCAGGAGAATATAGTTCAGCAAGAAATTTACAGGTATTGTCAAACATGGAAAAAACTGAACAATGGATATTTTTGAACCCACATTCCGCAGATATTAAAGAAAATTTAGGAATTAAAAATTCCCAGAAAC
>NZ_JCACKM010000270.1:0-5180 GCF_059505385.1 Desmonostoc vinosum | reverse complement strand
TCTAAGCGAAGCTATGCCGCAGGCTTTACGCTGCGAAGCGCGTAATTCGTAATTGTTTCTTCTCTCCCAGCTTTCTTACTCCGTCATCCCCCTCATCTCTTCACTCAGCACTCAGCGTCAGCCACAAACTGGTGAATCTGTCACTTTAACTATCTGAGTGTCTGGAAAGCGTTTAGGTCTTCCTGGTTTGCGTTTATGCCGTTGATTAATCGATTTTTCGCTGGCGGCTGCCAATTCCTCTGGTGTACATTTGAATAGACGTAAAGCATCCAAATACTTTTTGGGCGTCATTGTGGGTTCAGTACGTCCAGCTTCCCAGTTGCGAACACTGGTTTCACTAATTGCAAGTCTAAAGGCAACCTCTGCACGGCTAAGCCCAGCACGCTCTCTCAAGACTTGCATATCCATATCTCATGCTCCCTTGAAAAACTTTGAGTATTTTATTAAATCAATTGACATTTAATGTCAATGGAAAACCAAAAATTTATTAACCATATTCTTTTATGATAGCGATCGCTCTGCACTCTTGCAAACGGTAGGGATTAGGGACTGGGTTTTTCAAAACCTTTACAGCACAAGGATATTCATAAAATTTTAGGGATTTTAGCCAGTAGTATACGCCGTTAAAAATTCAAAATTGCAGACGTTATACCAATAATTCAAAATCCATACAAGAATCTGCTGTATAAACCCTAGACTCACATCTTGCATCTGCCAGTGAAAATAATGAGTCTGCCGCAATAAAGTTATAAAAATTACATATCTATTTGTCTCTGTATTTAGTCCATTTCTAATGGACTTTTGCTATAAGACAGGGATTTACAATCCCTGGCGGTAGAGAGCGAAGCCGAACAATTAGGTAAGTTTTGCGACTGACAGTTTGAAAGGTGCAAGATCTGAGTAGACAAGTCTAGACATTTATTTCTTACTTCAATGGGAGCATGGGAGTAGTTATCCCTCAGTAAGCTTCGTGATCCGCCAAGTGCTATAACGGGGGAGACCCCAACGCGAGTTGTTCATGGGGGAAACCACGCCACTCCCACGCCACTTGCTACAACGGGGGGAACCGTTTAGCATCTTGATTGAGATTATTTATTGGGTTTGAATGCTGAACCTCTTTTTCTCAGCAGTAAGCCAAAACTTAAGACTGCAAGACTAGCAAATTCAAAGGTGGGTTCAGGTATTTGTTTTGCGGATAAAACAGGTTGAATTTCCGAAGAAACAATATAATCAGTAAAGAAAGGCTTTCCAATATAATTAAGATAAGGAACTCCTACAATATTAGTAGTATATTCATCGAAATTTTCCAAAGTTGAAAAAGCCAATTTCAAATTATTAGAATTAAACCCGAAAGAACTTAAACTAGACACATCCAACCATTTCTGTTGTGGAATTTGGGCATTTCCAGAAAATATTAAATCAAACGAGTTCAACTCATTAGTGTAGATGAACCCATCGTTATCTTGATCCACGCCAGAAAATGAACCGGACAATATTCCTCCCTTTTCCCAACCTCCTTGTGTGAAAGTGTAGAACAGTTGTGCAGCCTTTACTTGGTTCATTGAAGTTCCTATCAAGCTGAAAATGCTGACAGTTGTTGCAATTACTATTTTTGAGAATGAGTTCATAGTTTCATTGGGAAAATTATTTCAGATTTTTCTCTGTTAAAAAAGGACAGATTATTTACTAAAGACAAGTCAACGTAATTCCTATTTGTTGCCAACAAGATAACTCTGCACAAATCACACCTAACTTTAGTTGTTCATCACTAGTAACAATTGTTATTCACCCAGAGGCGCTCCTTCTCGACGTGGGTCAGCGCCACTAATTAACCCTTGATTGGTCAACACAATTCCGTGTGAACCACTGGTTAATTGTATAACCCGCACTGTATGACCTTTGACTTCTAAGGCAGGCTTGAGGTTAACAACGTCTGTATTTGCTTCTAGTTCTGTCGGGCCATTACGACTACCAAAATTTGGTAATGATAATGCTTGCTGAATGTCCAATCCCCAATCTAGATGTGCTACTAAAGCTTTAGCAACATAATTAATAATTTGAGGCCCACCAGCCGAGCCAATGACCATCACTAGTTTGCCATTCCGGTCAAACACCATTATTGGGGCCATTGAACTTCTAGGTCGCTTTTTAGCTTCCACGCGATTAGCAACAGGCTTTCCATCTGTTGTGGGTGAAAAAGAGAAATCTGTTAATTGGTTATTGAGCAAGAAACCTCGCACCATCAATCTAGAACCAAAGGCATCTTCTATACTAGTAGTCATGGATACTGCATTACCTGCAGCATCGACAATTGCAATATGGCTAGTAGAGGGGAATTCTCTGGATTGATCTTGACCCCAGCGCCGAGCCTGCTGTAGCAATGGATTACCTGCTGTAGCTTCACCAATTGAAGTTTCGAGGCTAATTAATGCTGCCCGCAGCTTTAGGTAATAGGGATCAATTAATTCTTTAACAGGCACAGGTACAAAATCTGCATCAGCTATATACAAATTTCTATCAGCATAGGCTAGGCGTCCTGCTTCAGAAAATAAGTGAACTGCATCTACTGAGGCTGGTTTGATAGCTGCCAGATTAAATTGTTGAAGAATACCTAGAATTTGCAGCACGGTTAAACCACCAGAACTTGGAGGACCCATACCGCAGACTTTGTAAATTCGATAAGTGCCGCACACTGGCTCTCGTTGCTTGGCCTGATATTGTGCTAAGTCAGCAGTTGTTAAGTCTCCTGGTACGGCTGCTTGCGTTACTGTCGTTACAATGTCGCCAGCAATATTACCTTGATAAAAAGCATCAGCACCTCCGTTAGCAATCTGTTGCAGTACTTCAGCTAGAGGTAGGTTGATTAGTCTAGTACCGATTGGTTTTGGTGTGCCATCAACTCGGTAGAAATAGCTTTTAGCTGGCTCCAAACGAGATAGATATATATCGTTATTAAGCAGACTGTACAGACGTGGTGAAAGTGGAAAACCTTGTTGTGCTAGTTGAATCGCAGGTTGAAATAGTTGTGACCAAGGTAACTTTCCATGTTTACTGTGTGCCATTTCTAGCATCCGCAACACCCCAGGCACACCTACAGATTTGCCTCCAACAACAGCGTCATAAAACGCTAATGGTTTGCCTTGTGCATCCAGGAAACGATCTGGTTTCGCTGCGGCAGGAGCAGTTTCTCGACCATCATAAGTAAGCAGTTTTTTTGTTCGTGCGTTGTAGTAAACAAGGAAAGCACCGCCGCCAATACCTGAAGACTGTGGCTCTACCAAAGTCAGTACCATTTGCACAGCAATCGCAGCGTCAAGCGCACTTCCCCCACGGCGGAGAACATCACGCCCTGCTGCTGATGCTAATGGGTTTGCTGCTACTACCACATACTTTTTAGTCCGAACCGCTTCACGTTCTATCCGACCACTTCCTGTTTCAGGTGGAGGACGGTCTTGGGCTTTACCTACGATAGGTGGTAAGAGGGCAGCACTTAGGGCAAGGGCGAGCAAGCGAGAACTTAAGGCAAGTTTAGATGCAATAGTCAATGCTAAACTCCTGGTTTAATTTCAAACTTTACCGAATACAGCAGATACGGTTATCTGTGCGGAAAATTGCAATTCCTTACACTAAAACTAATGATTAGTAAGCTCTCAACTGGTCGCAGCGATCGCGAGTATTTGAAATTTGCGTTGTTGAGTTTTGTAGAAGAGAACAATCACATACAACAATACAAGTATTTGATAGATCAAGCAAGCATTATCTAGTAATATTACGTATCTTTTTTAAGAATTAAATACAAATATGGTCTGTCGAGAAAATGTATAAATTCTTTGTTAAGAATCAAAATTTTTGCTACTTTTACTGGTAAAGAGCAAATCCGCAAGAGCGATCGCCACCGCGTTCTATATTTGGGGGCCCTGGTAAGCTAATCTGCCTTTAACTTGCATAATCCTTTGCCTCAGAAAGACGCGGAGAGAAGTTGCGTGCGGGGGTTCCCCCCGTTGAGCAAACTTCGGAGGACGCGCTTAAGGGGAGACGCGGGGATGCAATTTGAATGATTATTAGCTTAAACTTACACCCTGTTTCAGCAACTCACGCGCAATTCATCTCTTACCTATATGCGCTGATTTTTAAAGAGATTTGCAAAGCGATCGCATTACAATAAATCAGAAAATACTAACTTTATCGAGTTTACCGAACCAATTATATTGTAATTCCCACCCCATTTATGAAATAGCAGCTAATGGTCGGAAATCATGAATTTTTCAGTGAACAAACCGAACTAACAAGCTGATTAATTATTAATACTATAGTAATCAAAGCAAGGATTTAAATCCTCAATTGATTGAGCCAAAAACTACCACTGAGACAAGGAATAAATTAATATGCTAGTTCGTTACAACCCCTGGGAAGAATTGAATGCTCTAGAACGTCACATCAACGGTTTGTTCGGAGATAGCAGAGTACCATCTACAGTTTTTGAAAAAGGTTTGATGAAAGTTCCAGCTGCTGAAATACAAGAAACTGAAGATGCAATTCATCTCAAGCTAGAACTGCCAGGTATGTCAGCTAAAGATCTAGATATTCAAGTAACCGCAGATGCTGTTCACATTAGCGGTGAACGGAAATCGGAAAATAAAACTGAAAACGATGGCACTACTAAGAGCGAATTTTATTACGGTAAATTCCAACGCGTAATTCCTCTGAAAGCTAGAATTCAAAATACCAATGTCACCGCAGAATACAAAGATGGTATTTTGAATTTGACACTGCCTAAAACCGAGCAAGAAAAGAACAAAGTTGTCAAGGTTAATTTAGAAGCAACTGCCTAAAAACAGTTGGGGAACGGGGAACTCTAATATCATGTCCGTTTCAAGACTTATGATTGGGCTGACGCGGAGATAGGGAGACGCGGGGACGCGGAGAAATTTTTATGATAAGTGATTAGCCGGACATGGTATAATCCCCACTCCCGGGGGGAGTGGGGATTAGAGGTAATGGGGAATTGGAGATGGGTGTTTGTTATTTCTCCCTCTGCCTCCCCTGCTCCTTCTTTCAAGGGTAGGTTTCTCATATTCAGTCTGAAAAAACCTATTTTTTCGTTCCGAAATCTTTCTCCGCGTCCCCCTTCGGGTGACGCTCGCAAGCTCGCTAACGCAGTCGCCTGCGGAGGGAAACCC
>NZ_JCACKM010000269.1:0-5206 GCF_059505385.1 Desmonostoc vinosum | reverse complement strand
GACTGGGGACTGGGGACTGGGGACTGGGGACTGGGGACTGGGGACTGGGGAATTGGTGTTTCTCCCCCTCATCCCCCTGTTCCCTGTTCCCTCTCATGGTGTAGCAGCACAACGAAACCCAGCAAAAATTTGGCGCACGCTGGGATAATACCAGTTACGAAAACTAGGACGTAGCACCCAAGGACGAGTTGCCCAACTGCCACCTTTAAGGACGCGATGCTTTTGGTCAAAATATACTTGTGAGTAACCTATGTAAGGGTAACTTTGGAAACCGCTGTAACCATCAAACCAACAAGCAGTCCACTCCCAAACATTTCCCAAGGTATCATACAAGCCGTAAGCACTTTGCCCAGATGGATAGGCATTGACCGCTGTTGTTTTACCTATGAGGCGATCGCAATTACAATGTTGAATTGGTGCTGCATTTTTCCAAGGATAAATGCGGCGTTGGTTGACTTTTGCATCCCAGCTTGCTGCTTTTTCCCATTCAGCTTCTGTGGGTAGTCGCTTGCCAACAAACCGCGAATATGCATCGGCTTCATACCAACTGACACCGCAAACTGGGTGATCATTGTAAATGCGATCGTTACACCAATAAAGTGGTTGTGTTACCTGTTCATTTTGTAGCCATTCCCAGCCAGATTGCGACCACCAACAAGAATTTTCATACCCTCCAGATTCCATAAATAGGTGATACTGCCCACAAGTCACAGGATAACGGTCAATTAAGTAAGTGTCTAAATATACTTTATGTGCTGGACGTTCATTATCTAGAGCATTAATTGAGTTACTTCCCTGCTCAAATTCACCAGCAGGGATTTGAATCATTTGATGATTGATAACGGATACATCGACTTGGCCCAGTACAACTAACTGATCGCTGATTACTGATAACTGTTGAATTTTCACCAATTCCAATACATAACTAATAATTTCATAATGTTGACTTTCGTGCTGAATCAAAAACCGCCAAAGACTTTCTTGCTGCTCAATATCAGCTACTTCTAGATATTCCAGAACTTTTTTTCTGACTGTTTCCAGATAATAAAGGATTTCTTCTAGATTTGGTAATTGAACGCGCTTTGATTTGGGTAAACCATCAGCCGCAAATAGCTTACAATATTGCGGAAACATACAAGGACTACCTGCACTACGTTCTAACAACCACAAAGATTCAGTATAAGCAATATGTCCTAAATGCCAACCAACGGGGCTAAAGTCGGGATGAGGCTGACAGCGAAATATGCCTTCATCCATATTCTCAAATAGAGCCAAAGTTTGAGGACGACATTCATTAAAAGCTAAAAAAATAGCCTCTTTCAAACTATATATTGACGGACAACGGTCTATAACGAAAGGATAAAAATCTCTTTTCCAATTCCTCACACTTCGACTCCTTCGACTACGCTCAGCACAAGTCCGCTTACTACAAGTTCCCTATTTTTAAACTAAATTTTCTCAATTCTAATATCACAGTTTTCATCCACACTGATGATGCTATTTTCTGGGCAAGCAGTCCAATGACCAATAAATAGCGGTTCGGATGCAATAATTACAGACTGGGGGAAAGTAGGGTCATTTTTTAACAAATACAGAGAAGGTGCGGGTGATTTTGTAGTAAAGCGAGAAGCTATGAGGCGATACCCGTCACTGATCACCACGTTGGCAGAAACATAAGTATTATAGGTATGGGCTAAGTCAAGCAGTTCTCGCAAAGTAATATTTAAGGCTTGCTCTAGAGTTTTGTCTGGGTTAGCTTGCCAGTAAGACAGCAACAAAGCAAATATGTGTTCAGAGTCCGTAGTTCCATTAACAGACTGGTAAATTTCATCGTTTAATTGGTTACGTATTGGCCTGTAAAGTGTCTGGCGAAACTTTTCAATTCGGCCATTGTGGATAAATAACAGGTTCTGATATTTAAAAGGCTGGCAGTTACTTAAATCTAAAGCTTGACCTAATGTAGCACTGCGAACATATGCTAATGCACATCCTGTTTCGATGTAACGGCTCAAACTTGGCAGATTAATATCATTCCAAATAGGCAGGGTATTTTTGTAAGTAAAAGGTTCAGTATCTTTTTGATGATGATACCACCCCATACCAAAGCCATCAGCGTTGACAACTCCAGAAATCATTTCTTGTGGTTGATAACTCTGAACTATCAACGAGTGTTCTGGTTTATACAAAAGAGGTTCCAGGTAAATTGGTGAACCGAGGTAAGCAAGTAAACGACACATGATTATGTATTAGCTCCTAATAGCTTTATAAAATAATCTGTATAACTGAGAATTTCCTGATTATTTGATAAATTTACTCAGCAGAACCCATCACTTAAAGTAAGTTAGTATAAAAAATTAAAATTTAATATTTAGAGAATGCGATCGCCACAAATATCTTAACCATGATCAATATATAAATTTAAACAGAGGTGGCTTAATGACTAATTCCATGATGGTAATTTTTCCCTATCGACATCATCAAACATGGGTATTCGATGATGAACATACGAGGCTAGTTCAAGAACCTTTTGTAAGTGGCGTACCTGAGATGATTGACGTTTTGGTTCAAGATATACCGAATGTGGATGAAGGTTTTAAGCTTTTGTTTTCTGCAAATCCTTTTCCCGGCTATCAAGCAGAATTAATTTGGTTAAAAGAAGAATATAACGGCCATTGGTATTACTGGAGTCAAAAAAATATGGAAGGATGGCTATGTCCAGCTTTATTTAAATATTTTACTGAACCGCCAATAAAAATATATTGTAAAGCGGAAAGTCTTTATTCTTGAGGTGGAGAATGGGGAATTGGGAATGAGGCAAAGATTTTTTTAGTGTCATTATATAGCAGTCATAAATCATTTGTGAAATTTCTCAACTCTCGATTTTCTCTCTTACTCTTGGCGTACTTGGCGTCTAACCTGTGGGAAGCCGCTACGCGTCTAAGGCGGTTCAGTTAAAAAATTTTTTTTACAACTTAGATAATATTGCTATATAGGACTCATATTTGATTTCTGAAAAAACTCCGTATACATTGAAAAGGTTGATTACCTACTCCCTACTCCCTACTCCCCACTCTCTGCCCACGCAAATAATTTCATGAATCAAGTCAGATTCCTATATCTATTTAATTTAATTTTGTGGAATTATTTATGAATCTGCCGGATTATATTAACACAATTATTGAACAACAGCCTTACCCACTTTTATTTGCAACTCTTAGCGGCTCTCATTTATATGGTTTTCCTTCGCCAGATTCGGACTATGATTTGCGGGGAGTGCATATTTTACCAGTTACAGAAGTTGTGGGTTTAAATACTGGGCGTGAAACTATTGAAATTTCAGAAATCCGAGAAAAATTACAAATAGATTTAGTAACTCATGAGGTGAAAAAATTCTTTTTGCTCTTGCTCAAAAAGAATGGTTATGTGCTAGAGCAACTGTATTCACCTTTAATTTTAAAAAGCACCTCAGAGTATGAGGAATTAAAGATTATTGTTCAAGGTTGTATAACTCGCTATCACTGTTATCATTACTTTGGTTTTGCTAAAACGCAATGGCAATTATTTGAAAAAGAATATCCCCGTCGAGTTAAGCCATTATTATATGTTTATCGAGTATTATTAACTGGAATTTATTTGATGCAAACAGGAATTATTGAAGCTAATATAATCAAGCTCAATGAAATTTTTGATTTACCATATATTCCTGATTTAATTGTCCAAAAGTTGACAGGTTTAGAAAAATCTGTTTTGTCTGATGCTGATGTGAGTTTTCATCATCAAGAATATCAACGACTGCGTAATCAATTGCAAGCAGCACATGAAGCGAGTACGCTACCTGAAGCACCCTCAGCCAAAGCGGCTTTACATGACTTACTGCTACGTTTGAGAATAGGGAATGGGGGGAATTGATTATGCTCCCCCAGCCCCCTGCTTCCCTATCTCCCTAGTCCCTAGCTCCTCATCTTGACTACTTGAAACTCCAAGCGGCAAAAGCTAAAGCAGTCCAACCCGCAAGAAAGGCTGCACCACCTATTGGCGCGATCGCTCCTAATGATTTAATACCACTTAGACTCAGGGCGTACAAGCTGCCGCAAAAAATGGCAATGCCAATAATAAATAACCATCCGCTTGCTATCAGGCTAGGTGGAGGTGATTCGGTGCGACTAATTAGTAATGCTACTAACAAAAGTGCCAAGGCATGATACATTTGGTAACGAGCGCCAGTCTCAAAAATTGAGAGCGATCGCTCACTAATTTTTTCCCTCAATGCATGAGAAGCAAAAGCACCAGCTGCAACAGACAAACCGCCTAAAATGGCAGCTATACTTAAAAAAATCTGCGTCATGAGACTTAGCTGTTAATCGGCAAAGAAAGTGAAGTGGAGTGAGTTTTAGATATCAAAATGATATGATACAGCTCCTTCCTCATTCACCTGAAAATTCGCGTGGAATTCTTTAGCTTTATCGTCTAAATATTGTCTAGCGGTGGCTGCTGGTAATTGTGATTGGATCGCAAAATTTAAAACGGTTATCCGTCCATCATTTTCTAGTAGCATTTGATAGAAAGTTGATTGAATGCGATCGCTTAGTTGTTGCTGAATCAACTTTTTCTCTTGCCGACTTTGGCGATACAAACCTAATGTTAACCACCCTCCCAATATTGTGCTAGGAACGCCAAACATCAGAAAACCTGCCGCAGTCTCATCAAATATTGGTGTATCCTTCACTGCTGAAAACTCAACTGAGCCATCCCAACTTACAGGAATTGTGACTGATTTTTGCACAGTCATTTTTTCCAGTACCGTCGATACTGATAATGTTAAAAACATGAATCCGAGTGTTAGTAGCCAACCAGCAGCGAGTTTTTCAGCAGTTTTCATAATCCCACTTCAGATTTTAACTTTGCTTGCGATTTTAACCTTACTTGCGCCCAGTTTCCATTAAGTGTGGGGAGTGGGGAATTCCCCGTGGCTTCGATTTCGCTCAGCCCACGGGGAATTGGGAATTGGGAATGTTGTTATTTCTCCCCTGCTCCCTGCCTTTCAAGGGTAGGTTTTTCATATTCAGTCTGAAAAAACCTATTTTTTCGTTCCGAAATCTTTCTCCGCGTCCCCGTGTCCCCGCGTCCCCGCGTCCCCGCGTCCCCGCGTCCCCGTGTCCCCGCGTCCCCGCGTCAACCAAAACGCGAAATCTAAAAAACCTACCCA
>NZ_JCACKM010000268.1:0-5233 GCF_059505385.1 Desmonostoc vinosum | reverse complement strand
CCCTCAGCGTCTGACTTACAGCAATGTTAAGAAAGATGCGACTAATGGATAGCTCCGGGAGCGGGGGCCCCGAGTTCCCCAGCGATGCACTGAAGCTCAACGAAGTGTCCCCAAAAACCCCAACAGAAAGTCACTTTTATTAAGTAGTAAGAATAACTGTTAAAAATTGATGCAAAATCGAGCTTTTTCTTGAATTGGTTTCGGAAATTTTCAGATTATATTTCCAATCATTAAAAAATTTCAGGAGCCAAATCAGGTGTTAACTTCGACTTTACTCGCTGCTGCAACTACACCCCTGGAATGGAGTCCCGCAATTGGACTGATTATGATTCTCGCCAATATCGCCGCTATCGCCTTTGGCAAATCAACAATCCAGTATCCTAGCGCAGAACCAAGCTTACCCTCACCTAACCTGTTTGGGGGTTTTGGCTTACCTGCGTTGCTGGCAACTACTGCCTTTGGTCATATCTTAGGTGTAGGCATTATCTTAGGCTTACATAACTTGGGTAGATTCTAAGGTTTTACCAAAGTCAGTCTTTAGTTGATGAGTCTTTTGTCTCCAGCTATGAGCCAGGGAATAATTCTCTGGCTCTTTTATATAATTCGTAATTCGTAATTCGTAATGACGCTCGAGGACTCGCTACCGCTTCGCTAACGTAATTCGTAATGACGCGACGCTCCTGTGTCGCTACCGCTGCGAAGCGCGTAATTAAGTTTTGTAATGGGGATTGAGCGCAAAGTCACCAGGGGGAAACCTGCGATCTGAACTTTTTCCGTTCTGATAATTAAACAGCAGTCAAAACAGGCTGAAAAGGTTGTAGCAAAATACCTAAAATCTTATCAACTTCTTTAATATAATATTCAATCTCATCAATATAAACAATTGTGCCTTCTAAAAATAAAAACTTCCAATTAGTTCCAGTAGTCACAGAACCATAAACATATTCAACTTCATTACCTTTACTTTGATTAAATAATTGTGCTGCAACCATTGCAGCCACACATTGACCAAGACCACCAATAATATCTTCTTTTTTCGCTTCAAATATTATAGTTACAGGAGCAGTAATATATAATTGTTCTTTAGAACCACTGATGATATAATCACAAAATCCTAGTAAACCTCTTCGAGCATCAACATTAAATTCATTGCCAGAAAAAAGGGAAATTTGATTATTTAATAACCGTCTAGTTTCTGCTAAGATTGGCGCAATTAAAAATTCCGACCTGGCTTTTTCAGTCGAGATAGATGTTGCTAGCGGAATATAATCACTCAAAAGAGTTTTTAAAGTAGCAGATGGTAATACTGGTTTGGTGTCAGAAAATAAATTACGGCTTTCATCTAAAGTTAAGCCAAAATTATTTTTAACTTTAGCAAGGCTGAAATCACTGTAAGCCATCCCTCTACCTCGTAATTATTAATAATTTTTTAGAATTAATAAGGCAGGACTAATGTACACATGCTGACAACAAAAAAGCCGTCGCTTGACGGCTTTTTCAGATATGGGTAGTACTGGACTCGAACCAGTGACATCCTGCTTGTAAGGCAGGCGCTCTACCAACTGAGCTAACCACCCGTTTTGTCTCACGATTAAGCAGTATAGCAAAACATCTGATGATTGCGCTAGTGTTTTGGGAAAAATATTTTTTCGCTTATAATCACTCAGTACTCAAGACTTAGCACTCAGGATGCCCTCTGGCCGAACGCACGATCGCATTACTATGTATGCTCTGCCGTTCGTGGCGGGCATAACTCTCTGGCAAACTCGCAGTAGCAGTGTGACTTTATTAGTTGCTGGCGGGTTTATGTTTGGAGGACTAATGTTCGGCCCCGACTTAGATATTTATTCTGTTCAATACCAGCGCTGGGGTTTCTTGCGCTGGATTTGGCTACCTTATCAAAAAAGTCTCCGGCATCGTTCTTTTTTATCCCACGGGCCAATCATCGGAACAACGCTCAGAGTGCTTTATCTAGGCTGCTGGCTAGTTTTGCTAGCTGTTATCGTTTTAGCTGTTGCTGCACGATGGTGGAATGTTGTTTTCAATTGGCAAGACTTAGGGCGATCTCTCTTGCATTACGATATTGAGTGTGTGGCTCTCTTGTTGGGATTAGAACTCGGTGCAATGAGTCATTCTCTGAGTGATTGGGGTGGTTCGGCATATAAGCGGTTTCAAAAGCAAGGGGTTCGGGGTTTACTACCTCGTGTAAAAATTAAGAAACGTAAAGTTAAAAGGGGTAGGGGGAGATGAGGAAGATGAGGGAGATGAGGGAGATGAGGGAGTAATTTTCTCCCTGTCCCCGCGTCCCCGTGTCCTCGCGTTCCCGCGTCCTCGCGTTCCCGCGTCCTCGTGTTCCCGCGTCCCCATTCCAAAGGACAAATGACAAATGACAAATGACACAGTACAAAGTGATACTTTAGTAGCTTTGCAAGAGTTAATTGAGGTGGTGGCAAAGTTGCGATCGCCTAATGGTGGTTGTCCGTGGGATTTGGCACAAACACCCGAAACGCTGATACCCTATGTAATTGAAGAAGCTTATGAGGTGGTGGACGCGATCAAGAGTGGAGAGCAAGAGGCGATCGCTGAAGAGTTGGGCGATTTATTATTACAGGTGGTACTGCAAGCTCAAATTGCTAGTGAGTACGGACAATTTTCTTTGCAAGCAGTCGCTCAAGGGATCTCTCAAAAGTTGATTCGCCGTCACCCTCATGTGTTTGGTGATGTGTCGGTGCAAAGTGTAGATGAGGTGCGGCAAAACTGGGAACAAATTAAGGCTGCGGAAAAAAAAGAACTATCACCAGAAAATCAACAACTTAGTATGAAACTCAGTCGTTATGGACGTACCCTTCCCCCACTAATGGCGGCGATGAAAATTTCCCAAAAAGCTGCCGCTGTAGGGTTTGAATGGGAAAATATCGAGGGAGTATGGGCTAAGTTTCATGAGGAGTTGGGCGAGTTTCAACAGGCTTTAGCCCAAGAAACACCAGCACGACAACAGGCGGAACTAGGTGATTTACTATTTGCAGTTCTGCAACTTGCTCGTTGGTATAATCTTGATCCTAGTGATGCTTTGCAGGGTACAAATCAGCGATTTGTCCAGCGATTACAAAAAATGGAGGCAGCTGTTGACCGTCCCCTTTCAGATTACAGTTTGGATGAGTTAGAAACCCTTTGGCAACAGGCAAAAGCCCAGTTAGGGAATGGGGAATAGGGAATGGGAAAGAGGACGCGGGGACACGGGGACGCGGGGACGCGGAGAAAATTACTCCCTCATCCCCCTCATCCTCCTCATCCCCCTCATCCTCCTCATCCCCCTCATCCCCCTATTCCCTGTTCCCTTTTTCGCATCTAACTTTTGTGCAACCAGTTGACTTTACTACTTTAAAAGCTGCTTGTAGCGAATTACGCGCTAATTGGCTTCCCTCCCGTTTAGAACAAGTTTATCAGCGCGATCGCTACACTATTGCTATAGCGTTGCGTACCGTCAAACAGCGGGGTTGGCTGGAAATTTCCTGGCATCCCCAAGCTACTCATATCTATCTTGGTGATCCGCCACCACGAATACCAGATACTTTTACTTTCAGCCAACAATTAATACATCAACTGGGTGGTTTGGCATTGGTAGCAATTGAAGCGATCGCTCCTTGGGAACGTGTGATCGATTTACAATTTGCCCGTCGTCCTGGAGAAAGCCCGCTGTATCACCTGTATGCAGAAATCATGGGCAAATACAGTAATGTCATCCTCACTGATGCAAGTAACTTGATTATCACTGCTGCCCATCAAGTTAGTCAGCAACAATCTCGCGTTCGCCCCATACTCACCGGACAACCTTACGAAACACCACCGAAACTAACTGGTACTGTTCCCAATTTGAGCGAAACCCAAGAACGCTGGCAAGAACGGGTAAGCTTAGTACCAGGTGCAATTAAGCAGCAATTGTTGAAAAGTTACAGTGGTTTAAGTGCTGCACTACTTGAGTCAATGCTGTTAGCAGCAAATATCGCACCAGAAACAACCACCGATACCCTCACTCCTGATGACTGGCAAAGGTTGTTTGCGCGGTGGCAAGAATGGCTACAAGCCTTAGAATCTGAGCAATTTCAACCAGCCTGGACTGTAGAAGGATATACAGTCATGGGTTGGGGTGCAGGTGCTAAAGCCAACGATGTTCAAGAGTTACTCAACCGTTATTATACTGACCAGCTAAATCAACAGTTATTTTCCCAACTACGCCATCAGTTGATTCAGAAATTAAATAATATTCTGGCAAAACTGCAACTTAAAGCTCGCACCTTTGAAGAACGCTTGCAGCAATCAGATCAAGCCGATGAGTATCGACAAAAAGCTGATTTGTTAATGGCCCACTTGCAAAATTGGCAGCCAGGAATGCAGAAAATTACCCTACCAGACTTTGATACAGGTAAACCAGTTGCGATCGCTCTGCAACCAGATAAAAATGCAGTTCAAAATGCCCAAAGACTTTACAAACAGCACCAAAAGCTCAAACGCGCCCGCAATGCCATAGAACCGCTATTTCTTGAAGTACAAGGGGAAATTGAGTATTTAGAACAAGTTGAAGCTGCAATCGCTCAAATAGATAAATACCAAACAGCAGAAGATTTACAAGCCCTAGAAGAAATCCGCGATGAACTGATTGGGCAAAAGTATCTCGAAGCTCTAGAATACCGCAGTCGCACTTCAAACGAAACCGCCAGCACCAATTTCTATCGTCATCGCACTCCCAGCGGCTTTGAAGTATTAATCGGTCGCAACAATCGCCAGAATGACCAATTGACCTTTCGAGTAGCTGGAGATTATGACTTGTGGTTTCACGCCCAAGAAATTCCCGGAAGCCATGTACTACTCCGTCTAGAACCCGGTACTGTACCAGAAGAGGTTGATTTAAAATTTGTCGCTAACCTAGCTGCTTATTACAGTCGCGCTCGCCAAAGTGACCAAGTGCCAATAGTATATACTCAGCCCAAGCACGTCTACAAACCCAAAGGAGCCAAACCAGGAATCGCCATTTATAAACAAGAGAGCATCCTTTGGGGACAACCGCAGTTAGTTGTCGTTGGGAATTCGTAATTCGTAATTCGTAATGACGCGACGCTCCTGCGTCGCTCTAAGCGAAGCTATGCCGTAGGCTTTACGCTGACGCTCGTACCTCGCTACCGCTATCGAGGACTCGCTACCGCTGACGCTCGTACCTCGCTACCGCTTCGCTAAC
>NZ_JCACKM010000267.1:0-89065 GCF_059505385.1 Desmonostoc vinosum | reverse complement strand
TCACGAACAATTTGTATTCCCTGAAGAGGTACTACCACGTGGTAACGCTCTCTAATAGACCTTCGGTAATGGGCGGCGGACGCGACCAAGAATCCACAGGTTTTGCTTGGTGGTCTGGCAACGCTCGTTTAATCAACCTATCTGGTAAACTGCTGGGCGCTCACGTTGCCCATGCTGGTTTGATTGTATTCTGGGCTGGAGCAATGACTTTGTTTGAAGTCGCTCACTTTGTTCCTGAAAAGCCCATGTATGAGCAGGGCTTGATCCTGCTACCTCACCTCGCGACTTTAGGCTGGGGTGTCGGCCCCGGTGGTGAAGTTATCGATACCTTCCCCTACTTCGTTGTTGGTGTACTTCACTTAATTTCCTCAGCTGTCTTAGGATTCGGCGGTATTTATCATGCCGTTCGTGGCCCAGAAACCTTAGAAGAATACTCTTCTTTCTTTGGTTACGACTGGAAAGACAAGAACAAAATGACCAACATCATCGGTTTCCACCTAATCATTTTGGGATGTGGTGCGTTGCTGTTGGTGTTAAAAGCCATGTTCTTCGGTGGTATATATGACACCTGGGCACCTGGCGGTGGTGATGTTCGCGTCATTACCAACCCGACACTTAATCCAGCAGTTATCTTCGGTTATCTAACCAGGTCTCCCTTTGGTGGCGAAGGCTGGATTGTCGGCGTCAATAACCTAGAAGATGTTATCGGCGGTCACATTTGGATTGCTTTCATCTGTATTGCTGGCGGTATTTGGCACATTTTCACTAAGCCTTTTGCTTGGTCTCGTCGCGCATCCATCTGGTCTGGTGAGGCTTATCTCTCCTATAGCTTAGGCGCTCTCTCCTTGATGGGCTTTATTGCTTCTTGCATGGTATGGTTCAACAACACCGTTTATCCTAGCGAATTCTATGGGCCTACTGGTCCTGAAGCTTCTCAAGCCCAAGCTTTGACCTTTTTGATTCGTGACCAACGTTTAGGTGCTAACGTCGGTTCTGCACAAGGCCCCACAGGTCTAGGTAAATATCTGATGCGCTCTCCCACTGGTGAAATTATCTTTGGTGGAGAAACCATGCGCTTCTGGGATTTCCGTGGCCCTTGGTTAGAGCCTCTACGTGGCCCCAACGGTCTTGACCTGGAAAAAATCAAGAATGATATTCAGCCTTGGCAAGCTCGCCGTGCTGCTGAATACATGACTCACGCTCCTCTGGGTTCTCTGAACTCTGTGGGTGGGGTAGCGACTGAAATCAACTCGTTCAACTACGTATCTCCTCGTGCTTGGTTGGCGACTTCTCACTTCGTACTAGGCTTCTTCTTCCTAATAGGTCACTTGTGGCACGCTGGTCGTGCTAGAGCCGCTGCTGGTGGTTTCGAGAAAGGTATCAACCGTGATACTGAACCAGTGTTGTTTATGAACGACCTCGACTAGGTTACAAGTTTACTTTCATTACTGACAATCGAATAGCTTAATGGCTCTTGTGTAAAAGCGAGAGCCTTTTTTTGATGCCTTGGGAATAGGGAGTAGGGGAGTGGGGAGTGGGGAGTGGGGAGTAGGGGAAGAAAAAGAGTTTCTTTATCCTGTTCCCTATTTTCAAGCTAAACACTAGACTTCTTGCAAAAATACTTGAACCGTCAGAGACTCAAGTCTCTGCCTAATAGCAAAAGTCCGTTGAAACGGACTAAAAATACTGTTATTAGTCGGTTGAAACCGACTTGAGTTATCAGCCAGAAAATTTATTTTCTGGCGAGTATCTGACTTTTGCAAGAGGTCTACTCATGTGATTTTCACATAACAGGGGCATGAAAATACATCTTTCCCCACTCCCCATTTCTCGGCTATACAAAAAACCTCGACTGTCAAGTCGAGGTTTATGGGAGAAGTCCAAATGTCGATAAGAGAAAGCGATACCAAGATTAATTTTGCTGGGCTAATGTCCAAGGCGAACAGGTTTGGAGTGGCAATCAAGCTTATTGCTTTGTTTATTAACTTATGTAAATTAATCTAACAAAATTGTTATACATAGTCAACAAAATTGGACAAAAAAATTGGCTGATATATATCTAGCCTTTGATAAATTTCCATTCCAGCGATTTGATTGGTGCTTTCTGTAGTGCTTGGGCTAATTCGGTGCTACTGTTGAACTTTACTTGGTGGAGTTCACTAGCTTCGACATTGACTGTGAATTGATTATCCTCAAAAGGCCAAGGTTGAACTATAACCAGTTGATCACGGCGTTGCATGATGTCATAACGCTCACCGTCAGGGCCCTTGCTAATTTCCAACAATCGCTCATCTGCGGGTAGTTCTTGTTGACAGAGGATAAGTGAGAGGCGATCGCACCATTGCATAAAAGCGTAGGCCGCGTCAACTTCCTCTTTTTCAATACCTAGTTCCTTGCGTAAATGCTGCTGGTTTTGCAGTTGCCCATCCAAAAATTGATTTATTTCTGAAGACTGACCCCGTTTTGGCTCATTTAAACGGCTGATGTGCATAGAAATTAATAAAGCCACCCACCGTCCTCGGTAAAGCGCATTCTTTGCTAATTCAGCTAATTTCTCATAACCCTCTTTACCACCTTCTGGACTGAAGGTAAAATCCATTGGCGTACCCGCTTCGGTAAGAATTTTTTCTTCCCATTCTTTCTCTAAATCATCGTGATGGGAAATAGCAGCTAGCGTTTCATATAACCGTGCTGGAGCGTTTTTGCGTTGCCATTGTCCTGCTAGTTGAGCTGCCAACAAAGCATGAGCGCGATGATAAATAATTTCCCAACCATTTTGTGTAGCATTAACAATCACAAATTAATCTCCTAAAACTAGATTTTGATTCTCAAATAACTTCCGAGAATTGATTTTTTGCAAAAACGCTACTAAAAAAGTTAGGATGACTAAATAATTCGTAATTCGTAATGACGCGACGCTCCTGTGTCGCTAACGCTATCGATGACTCGCTACCGCTGCGCTAACGTAATTCGTAATTTGTGGTTTCAAGCTCAAGTTTTGGACGAATATAATTCGCTACTACACAAGTGAAGTCCACCTCCTTTGGAAAACACGGAAAATCGAGTTATTGAAACCCACGAAGGTGGGTTTTGTCTGTATAGTCGCGATTTCTAATCGCCGGGGTTAGTATTAATTTAGACTTTTCAAACATCCTCTAAGGCTAAACACGCCACTACAGCTATTACTGTTAAGTAAGGTGGGCAATACCCACCTTGTTATTGGGAGTTTTCAAAAGCTTTTTGACAAATTTTAAGCTAAGAATGGCTTTCTAGCGGGTTAGCAATGTATTCAAATGTTGGCTCAGAATTCCAAGGGCCACGCTCATCTTTGCCATTACCATTTGTAGACAAATTGTAGTAGAGAGCAACAGTTTCATCAGGCTTAATGTTACCAAAGAATGGATCGGTCAATTTACCCAATGAATCTAGAGCTTTCATAAACATTTGGGTATGAGAAATTTCCCGCGTGAGCAAATGTACCAAAGTCTCTTTTGTTGCTTCGTCAGTTGCTAGCTTAATCAGTTCTTCGTAAGTTTGACGAGCGCCAGCCTCAGCGGCAATATTGGCTCTCAAATCACGAACTACATCTCCACCTTCATTCAAGTAACTTGCAGTCCAAGCACTACCTTGACTATCTAGAAAATGAGGCCCAACTCCTCTGATAGCAAAAAGAGTACTTTTATAAGCATCTGTTTGATCTGTATTTTTGGTATGAGCCTCGATGAGTTTACCGACCATTTCTAGATGGCTAAATTCCTCGAGCGCAATATCTTGGAGCATATCTTTAATGCCAGCATTCTCAACATGAAACGATTGCACCCAATACTGCAAAGCAGCTGTTAATTCTCCGGTTGCTCCACCAAATTGTTCTAGAAGTAGTTGAGCAAAGCGAGGGTTTGCTTCTTTAACATCTACAACATGAATAGGTTCTTTTTTGTGAAAAAACATTTCTCTCTCTTTTAGAAACGACGTGATTACAAAAGGGGGTAGAGTGTTAGTGTCTTCTATGATTTTTTTACTTCCATCTCATGTGTTTAAGATGCTAGTAAAAATCTAGCCATTTTGATGTTTGTTGGCTCTGCAAACTCGTAAATAGAAGACCGATGAATTATTGCGCTTTTGAGCCAGGAGCTAATAAAAGCACCGAAATATCCAAAATCATAGTTGAGAGAATTCCACCACCTTGATATCCAGGATAAATAGCTTTGGCGATCGCACCAGCTAAAAATTCTAATCTTTCTCTTCAAACTTGATTTGCTTTTAATTTATCAATTCTTATTTACACTTATTTCTACCGGATGAGATAAACAATGCAGCCAAAAGTAAGAGAAATTGTTTATTTCTAATTGATATAAAATCTCAAAGTTTAAATACTTATTTTGTCATATGCAATAATATATGCAAGTAGCAAATTGTTTATTGCAATAATCTTTTTAAAACTGAAATTTTTGTGAAATCAAAACTATATTTATTCGTCTCTACCTAAAGAAATAATTATATGATCTGACTTATTGAAGATGTACTCAAAGTATCTATTATAAAAATGATAACTAACACCATATTGTCCAAGAGAGTTACTGTTAATTATGCTGAGTAATAAAAAATACTGGTAATATATATGACAGAATTTTAGTACTGTTATAGATAGCCTAGATATCTATAACAGTACTATTGTTCTACTATAAACATAAATTAGATAGTATTATTAAGGACTGTTTCGTAAGAAGCTCCTTACCAGCCGATCAACATGTCAGACAAACAGCTAGCACCATCCCCAAAGTTCGGATTGGAAGAAAATGACTCTCAGCCCTCTGTGTTAAATGGGCATCTTCCGCACCCCAGCCAAAATAACCAAAATACTATCCGTATTCGGGGTGCTAGACAGCACAATCTGAAAAATATTGATTTGGAACTACCGCGCGATCGCCTGATTGTTTTCACTGGCGTTTCTGGTTCGGGTAAGTCTTCTCTGGCATTTGATACGATTTTTGCAGAAGGACAACGGCGTTATGTGGAATCTCTCAGCGCCTACGCACGGCAATTTTTAGGGCAGTTAGATAAGCCGGATGTCGAAGCAATTGAAGGCTTGAGTCCAGCGATTTCCATTGACCAAAAATCAACGTCTCACAATCCCCGTTCGACTGTGGGTACGGTAACGGAGATTTATGACTATTTACGATTGCTATTTGGTCGTGCAGGTGAACCCCATTGTCCGATATGCGATCGCTGTATTTCACCCCAAACCATCGATGAAATGTGCGATCGCATCATGGAATTACCAGATCGCACCCGGTTCCAAATTCTTGCCCCCGTGGTTCGGGGTAAAAAAGGCACTCACCGGAAATTATTATCGAGTTTGGCATCTCAAGGCTTTGTCCGTGTGCGCGTCGATGGCGAAGTGCGAGATTTGTCAGACTCTATCGAGTTAGATAAAAATTTAACTCACACAATTGAAGTGGTAATCGACCGTCTGGTGAAAAAGCCTGGTATACAAGAGCGTTTGGTTGATTCACTAGCTACGTGTCTTAAACAATCTGGTGGCATTGCTAACATTGTGATTGGTAGTCATGAAGAACAAACGACTAATGACAAAGAAGAAGAATTAGTCTTTTCGGAGAATTTTGCTTGTCCAGAACACGGGGCGGTAATGGAGGAATTATCGCCCCGGTTATTCTCGTTTAATTCACCTTATGGTGCATGTCCTCATTGTCATGGTATAGGAACTCTCAGAAGATTTTCGCCTGATTTGGTCATACCTGATTCTGAAGCACCGGTGTATGCGGCGATCGCCCCTTGGTCAGAGAAAGATAATTCTTATTATTTGGAATTACTTTATAGCTTAGGACAAGCTCATGGGTTTGAGTTAAAAACATCTTGGAATCAGCTAACAGATGAACAAAAACAGACAATTTTATATGGAGAAGAACAAACTAAATCAGCTGAAAAGAAGCAAAATTTTAAAGGGGTAATCCCCATATTGCAAAGACAATATGAGGGAAGTTCGGAGTTACTTAAGCAAAAATTAGAAGATTATTTAATCGATCAGCCATGTGAAGTCTGTCGTGGAAAACGGTTAAAATCAGAAGCATTAGCAGTCAGATTGGGACAGTATGGAATTTTAGATTTAACTGGGGTATCAATTCGCGATTGTCGCCAGAAAATTGAGCAGTTAAAAATGAGCGATCGCCAGATCCAAATTGCTGATTTAGTACTTCGAGAAATTAAATCTAGATTGCAATTTCTGTTAGATGTGGGTCTAGATTATTTAACTCTTGATCGTCCAGCAATGACACTTTCTGGGGGAGAAGCCCAACGAATTCGCCTAGCAACACAAATTGGTTCTGGCTTAACAGGAGTTCTCTACGTTTTAGATGAACCAAGTATTGGTTTACATCAACGCGATAATGGACGGTTGCTAAAAACTTTAACTAAATTGCGCGATTTAGGTAACACATTAATTGTAGTTGAGCATGATGAAGAAACAATTCGTGCAGCTAACCATATTGTTGATATTGGCCCTGGCGCGGGCATTCATGGTGGCAATATTATTGCCCAAGGTGACTTACAAGCATTACTAACAGCAGAAAATTCTTTAACAGGTGCATACTTGTCAGGAAGAAGAGTCATCACCACCCCAACAGAACGCCGAGAAGGTAACGGGCGCAGTTTGATAATTAAAAACGCCCATCGCAACAATCTACAAAACATAGACGTAGAAATTCCACTGGGTAAACTCGTTGCTGTCACTGGTGTTTCTGGTTCTGGGAAATCTACCTTAATTAACGAATTACTCTACCCATCACTACAACACCATTTAACAAAGAGAGTTCCTCTACCTAAAGATTTAGATAAAATCCAGGGATTGAATGCTGTTGATAAAGCAATTGTGATTGATCAATCTCCGATTGGACGCACACCGCGTTCTAACCCTGCAACATATACAGGCGTTTTCGATGTCATTCGTGATGTATTTTCACAAACAGTAGAAGCTAAAGCTAGAGGTTACAAACCAGGACAATTTTCTTTTAATGTCAAAGGTGGACGTTGCGAAGCCTGTAGTGGACAAGGTGTAAATGTCATTGAAATGAACTTTCTTCCTGATGTTTACGTGCAATGTGAAATTTGTAAAGGTGCAAGATATAACCGCGAAACTTTGCAAGTAAAGTACAAAGATAAATCGATTTCTGATGTTCTCAACATGACAGTTGAAGAAAGTTTAGAATTTTGTCAAAACATACCTAAAGCTGTGACTCGCTTACAGACATTAGTTGATGTTGGATTAGGTTATATTCAACTAGGACAACCTGCAACTACTCTATCTGGTGGTGAAGCGCAGCGGGTGAAATTGGCAACAGAATTATCTCGTCGTGCGACTGGCAAGACACTTTATTTAATAGATGAACCAACGACAGGTTTATCTTTTTATGATGTCCACAAATTATTAGATGTATTGCAACGCTTGGTAGATAAAAGCAACTCAATTTTAGTGATTGAACATAATTTAGATGTGATTCGTTGCGCCGACTGGGTGATAGATTTAGGCCCGGAAGGCGGTGATAAAGGTGGAGAAGTAATTGCTGTAGGAACGCCAGAGGAAGTAGCAAGTAATTCTCGGTCTTATACTGGGCAATATTTGCAACAAGTTTTGCAGCAGTATTCAGCGATGAAAAGGTAGTATTAGTAAGCTAAAATGGTGTGTTAGTGAAACATAAAACACCATTAATGCACCACACCTCTAATTCAGATATTTAACACTCTCTACTTCTGTAGATAATACTTTCCATTTACCATCAGACTTATTTAAGGTATTGATAGCCACCAATATATTATCTCTGAATGCAGGGCCACTAACTTTTTTAGTTGTTTGAGTAATCCTTACTTTAGCAGAGTTTTGTGATACTTCAATCACCTCAAAATTGTTAATTTCGTATTTTAAATCATAGGTGTCAAAAAGTTTTTGAGTTAGTTGTCTAGTTTGTTCATAGACAGAAGAATTTTTTTCAATTGCAGTCATTGCAACTTCTAAATTTTCTTCGTTCAAACCTCTGAGGTTCTCATCGAAAACAGCTTTAATTTCTTCATTAGTATTCTGGTCTTTGGTTTCAGAGGTTACTGGGCTTGATTCTACAGTTTTTGAAGCTTGTACATTACTAATGGGTGTTGCAGTTTTGATATTTTTTTCATCAGTGCTAGCATTACAACTTGCAATTAGTAAGCTTAACAAAGCGACACAAAAAGGATTTTTGAAGATTTGTATATTAACGACAAACATTATGCCCCAAAGTATTAGTTAAGTAAAAGATGATTGAATTAAATATAATCATTATTCAATTTCATAGCAAGCAAGCGATCGCATTCCTTTACTTACTTGGAGATTGCGATCGCTTCCAAGCGCTATCAAAACTCTAAAAATTATGCCAATATCGAATTTCTTGCAAATATCTGCAAGTTGATAGTGGCGATCGCACCCTCAATATATCTGAATAATTAAGATGTAAATTATTTTACGCCGAGCGGGCCATAGCTAAGTCGCGAATTAATGGAACTCTGGAACGAAGATAAGCTCTTGTAGTGTTGATTTCTTCGCCACTGAGTAGTCTGTCTCTCTCTAGTTGTTTCAGTAACTGCTGAACCAGATCTGCATCGTTAAACCCTAAAAGGATACTAGTTTGGGTTTGTTCAATCACAAACCAGAGCTGACGTAATGTTGAAGAATTCATGGACTTGCCCCTATAGCAACAGCTTGGTTTCGCCCTATCATAGCAGGGCTTATATGAATATAAAGAAAATCTTAAAATATAAAACCTCCAAAAATCCTAAAGTTGGTAAAACTTAACCAATTAGATCAAGATCTAATAAATTTGTTACAAAATATATTCTGAACTAGGATTCAGGCGTCTTCTAGAGCTTTTTAGCAGAGTCGAACTTGATTATTTGTCGCCGGAATTACCAAATAAGAAAATTTATCAAATACTTTCTCCCTTTTGCCAAAACTGCTGTAAAATCTCTTTTGGCGGACGATCCCAAGTATCGATATGCTCGTAGATCAAGTTATTTTGATTGAATTTGTACGTTGAATAACCATTGAAAAATATCTTGGCTTTCCAGGGAACCCGCAAAACTCCGCGAACTGTCCACTTTGCCAAAATGATATTTTGAGCAGACTGACTGATTTCATGTACATCAAAATAAATTTGACTAAAAAATAGTCGCGCGTGAAATCGCAATGTCCAAAATATGATGCGATAGTTAAATTTGCCTTTAAATGTATTTACTGGGTCTCGAAAATAGATACTCTGTGTGTAAATGTCGTAGGAGATGTCTTTTTCAAAAAGCGTCGGTAAATCTTTTTGCAGAGTCTCAATTACTTGTTGCACTTGCATTATCATGCACAGCCTTTGGGGATAAAATTACTTGGTAGTCCATGAAAAAGCTATCACAAAGTTCACAACGACCTATAAAAATATCTCTTCACCACTCCCTACTCCCTACTCCCTACTCCCTATGATCATGATAAAAAATACCCTGTTGTCTTTTGCACAAACTGTACAACTTTTTGATAGGAATCAGGATTATTGGCTGGGTTGATAATGATGGGAATTGTGCCGTCTGGCAACCAAAAGGTGACTCTGCCGTTTGGTTCGTGACAAAAGGAACTGATGCAGTTGAGGTTGATGATATATTCGTTTTTTTCGTAAATTATTTTTACCCAGTGGGCGTTATCTATTTCTAAGCGGGTGACGCATTCTAAATAATCTAAAATTTTTTGATAGTCTTTTAGGTTACTCTGGGGATTAATTGTGATGGGGATGGCACTATCGGGCAACCAAAAAGTTACCCTGCCGTTTTTTTCGTAACAAAAAGCATGGACGCGTTCAAAATTGACTACATATTCTTTCCTCTCGTAAAGGATTTTCACCCAGTACGCCACAACATCTCCTCAAAGTCCCACTTTTATGAATGATGTCACCCTGTATCTCAAAATTTGCTCAATCTAGGTAAATGTTGCTGTGCGCTAGATCACAATCATCAAAAATCTATTTTGATTTTCTATGATACTTCTAATGGTGTTGGTGCTTTGGAGTTGGAAAGAGAAAGGGCGATCGCAGCTTGGATAAGTCCTTTAAATAAAGGATGGGGGTTGCTGGGGCGCGATTGAAATTCGGGATGGAATTGACAAGCTAAAAAGAATGGATGTTTGGGCAATTCAATAATTTCAACTAGCCTACCATCGGGAGATGTGCCACTAATCACATAGCCTGACTCTAACAGCAGGGTGCGGTAAACATTGTTAAATTCATAACGATGCCGATGTCGTTCGTAAATCACTTCTTCTTGATAAAGTGTGTGGGCGAGAGTGTTGGGGAGAACCCGACAAGGATACAGCCCTAAGCGCATTGTGCCGCCTAAGTCAACTACATCCTGCTGTTCTGGTAATAGGTTAATAACTGGATCGGTTGTATAGGCGTCAAATTCCGCACTATTGGCGTCTTTTAAGCCCATTATATGGCGTGCCCATTCGATGACAGAGCATTGCATTCCTAAACATAATCCTAAAAAGGGAATTTGGCGATCGCGGGCATATTTAATGGCTGCAATTTTGCCATCTACTCCCCGCACCCCAAAACCTCCCGGCACAACTATGCCATCAACACCTGCAAGATAGGTTTCGGCAGGTTCGGTTTCTAAATCTTCTGAGTTCACCCAACGCAGGCGTAGTTTGCCATAGGTAGAGATTGCGGCGTGATGCAAGGCTTCGACGACTGATAAATAGGCATCACTTAACTGCACATATTTACCAACGATCGCAATTTCTACTTCTTGTTTAGGACTGTGTAATTTTTTGACTAGGGTTTGCCACTGTGACAAATCTGGTTGACTTTGTTCCATTTGCAACAAGTCTAATACTTGCTGTGCCAATCCTTCCCGTTCTAAATTTAGCGGTACTTCATAGATGCTTTTGGCATCTTGGGAGGTGATTACACATGCTTCTGGGACATCGCAAAACTCTGATAATTTCTGTTTTAATCCTTTGGGTAGAGGACGTTCGGAACGACAAACTAAGATATCTGGTTGAATGCCAATTGATCGCAGTTCTTTGACTGAATGCTGTGTAGGCTTAGTTTTCATTTCACCTGCAGAGGCAATCCACGGTACCAGCGTGACATGCACATACAATACATTCTGGCGTCCTACCTCTTTGCGAAACTGGCGAATTGCTTCCAAAAATGGCAGCGACTCGATATCCCCGACTGTGCCACCGATTTCTGTAATTACTACTGCTGGGTTTGTACTTCTGCCGACTCGCAGAATTCGGTCTTTAATTTCGTTGGTGATGTGAGGAATGACTTGCACAGTACCGCCATTGTAGTCGCCGCGCCGCTCTTTATTGATGACTGCTTGGTAAATTGAGCCTGTGGTGACGCTATTCAAGCGCGACATTGAGGTGTCGGTAAAGCGTTCGTAATGCCCCAAATCTAGATCTGTTTCGGCACCGTCTTGGGTAACAAACACTTCCCCATGCTGAAACGGACTCATTGTACCTGGATCGACGTTAATATAGGGGTCTAGTTTGAGAATCGACACAGAATAATCGCGCGATTTGAGCAAACGCCCCAGACTTGCTGCTACAATGCCTTTGCCGATACTGGAAACTACACCTCCAGTTACAAAGATAAACTTAGTCATAGTAGTTTGAATTTCTAGTAACTTCTAAAAATACATCCCATCATCTAAAGGATGAATCCGGGGTTTACATCTAAGTTTTTACCCTTTTTTACATCCTCTAGCCTATCTTGGTCATTGTGCCACAGTCGCTGTGGCGAAATCTTCTGTGATCCTGCTGTGAAAAAATTCTTAAGTTTAGTATTATTAAGCTTGATTGTCACCTCCTCTGTGGCATTGGCACAGCCTACTCTTAATGTCGTTTTTCCTCGGACAAACCATCAAACAAGCGCAGAAAAAATCTTCTTTATTGGTACAGCGCCACCCAATGGACAAGTTTTAATCAATAGTAAGCCAATTACCCGCAGCAAAGCTGGCCATTTTGCACCAAGTTTCCCATTGCAAGTGGGCGAGAATCTGTTTACTGTGCGTCACAATAATCAAGAACTCCAAATTAAGGTGACAAGGCTAACCACTCAGCCTCAGTTACCACAAGGGTTAGGTTTTGCTCAAGATTCCCTCACTCCCGCAGTTGACATCGCCAGGTTACCAGGTGAATTAATTTGTTATGGTGCGATCGCACCACCCAATGCTAACGTCTCTGTGAAGCTGGCTAATCAAACTGTTATACTTTCTCCTCAACCACAACAGGCACAACTGCCTAGTAATTTAGCTGCCCTCATCGGACGAAATCAACCTACTGCCCAGTCTATCGCAGGAAAGTATGAGGGTTGTATGACAGCTTTGCAAATTGGTTCCCTAATTTACGGTAACAATATTATGTCTGGTGCTGTTGTTCCAGATTTAAGCAAAGATATAGATTTGGGTAAACCGGAGTTCCAACTGACGCTGAATGGTAAGACAATTACTCAACCGGGATCTGGTAAAGTTCAAATTATCTCACCCGCTAAGTTGCAAGTTTTTGAGGTAACGGCAGATTCAGGTGTTGCTCGCACTGGCCCAAGTACAGATCATTCTCGACTCACTCCATTACCCAAGGGAACACGGGCAACGGTTACAGGTAAGGAAGGTGAATGGCTACGCTTGGACTACGGCGCTTGGATTAATAGCAAGGAAACCCGCTTGTTAGTTGGCGCTATTCCCACACGCACAATCATTCGTAGTGTCAGAAGTCGCCAAGTTAAGAGTGCAACAGAGATCCTATTTCCGTTACAAGTTCCTGTACCAGTGAGTGTACAACAAAGCGATCGCTCTTTTGTCCTGACTCTTCATAACACCACAGCCCAAACAGACATTATTCGCCTGGATGATAACCCCCTAATTAATCGTTTAGATTGGCAACAAGTGGCTCCAGGACGGGTACAATACACCTTCAACCTCAAAAAAGCTCAACAGTGGGGATATAGATTAAAATACGACGGTACAACCCTAGTTTTGACTTTACGTCATTCACCTGCGATCGGGCACAAAGGACGCAAGTCTTTAGCTGACATCAAGATTGTACTAGATCCGGGACATGGCGGTAAAGAATCTGGTGCGAGTGGCCCGACTGGGTATCTAGAAAAAGATGCAAATTTAGTCATATCCAAGTTGCTGCGTGACGAGTTAGTCAAGCGCGGGGCAATTGTGACAATGACACGGGAAGACGATCGCGATGTCTCGTTGATTGAACGTCAGGTTTTCATTGCTCAACAAGAAAGCGCGATCGCGCTTTCGATACATCACAACTCTTTACCTGATGATGGCGACGCCGAAAATACCAAGGGATTTGGTGCTTTTTGGTATCAAACTCAAGCGCATAACTTAGGCATATTTTTACACAACTATGTCGTCAAATCTATTGGTAGACCTTCCTATGGTGTGTTCTGGAATAACCTAGCACTGACACGTCCAACAGAAGCTCCATCAGTGTTGCTGGAATTGGGTTTTATGAGCAATCCCAACGAATTTGAGGAAATAGTCAACCCAGACAAGCAAAAGCAAATGGCACAAGCGATCGCTCAAGGAATTACTGAATGGTTTCAAAGTGTACGATGATATGGGGAAGTGGGGACGCGGGGACACGGGGACGCGGTGACGCGGGGACACGGTGACACGGGGACGCGGAGAGTTTTGAATCAGAAGTGATTAGACAAACTTGATAAAATTCAAAATTTAATTTTAAATTTTTCAAGTATATTAATTACGAATTACGCGCTTCGCAGCGGTAGCGTTAGCGAGGTACGAGCGTCCGAAGGAGCGTCATTACGAATTATTATGTTGCGCCATCAGTCAGCAAGTCCGTTTTCGCTTGCCAATTTAACAACGAATCGTGCATTGCTGATTCCCCTATTATTGAGCTTGGGCTTGATAGTATTTTTAGCAATACATTTAATTATTAGACCTTTTGCAAAAGTCGGATACTCGCCAGAAAATAAATTTTCTGGCTGATAACTCAAGTCGGTTTCAACCGACTAATAACAGTATTTTTAGTCCGTTTCAACGGACTTTTGCTATTAGGCAGAGACTTGAGTCTCTGACGGTTCAAGTATTTTTGCAAGAAGTCTATTGATGTTAACCAAGTACACCGCCTGACGATCGCGACTGGCTCACGACAGGGTGAAAGCTATATATTAAGTCAGGCGATCGCGCAAGTCATCGCCAAGAGTTAGCAAAGCTGATGCCTTTGGCAGTAAATATTAGTCCTCCCGATACAGTTGTGGAACTGGTTTACCACTCCACAAGGGTGCTGCTGCTTATTATGACCGAGAAAAACCTAACTTTATTCAAGAAAATGCGGATTATCCCGCTTTGTGATCACTATGGAAACTCTTTGCTGACATCTGCACTTAAAGCTTCTTGAAGTATCTAGCAACTGGGAACAGATCAAAACCTACCTTTTCATAGGTATGACGTGCTGGGGCATGACCTGGATCACCCCCGGTCTCAACCATCACAATAGACATGCCAGCATCTTTCATCCGTAAGAGAGCGAATTCTATCAAAGCGCTGCCAATGCCTTGACCTTGAAAGTCTGGATCAACAGCAACCATATAGATTTCACCCATGTTGTCTTCTGAATGCAGTTTCACGGCTACAAAGCCCACAATAGAATCTGCATTGGTAGCAACCCATACATTTGTGTCTTCCGCAGCGCAGACATCCTCGACAGCCTTTTGCTGGCTTACACGCCAATGTTCTGGGTAGAACGCCCGGTACACATCAGCGTTCATTGCTTTTTGAATTGAATCAAAAACTGGAGTCCATGCCCGAAGCGAAAGCCGAATCACAGCATCAAGGTGGTAGGGGTTGTATGGTTCAATTTGCATTTCCATCTGAATTAGTGTTGTAGTCGCTGACTTTATGTAATATCATGTCCAGCTAATCACTTATCATAAAAGTTTCTCCGTGTCCCCCTTCGGGTGACGCTCGCAAGCTCGCTAACGCTGCGCTAACGCAGTCGCCTGCGGAGGGAAACCCTCCTGCAGCGCTGTCTCACCGCGTCTCCCTATCTCCGCGTCAGCCAAATCATAAGTCTTTAAACGGACATGATATAAAAGGTCTCATTACCAGACCAATATCATCATTATCTCCAGCTTGGATATAAAAAAGCCCCCTATTTTAGGAGGCTGGGATAAACAAACACAGTGGGAGGGCAAACTTTTATCTATAATCCTGACGTTGAATACTCCCTAAACGGGCAGCATCGCGCATGTTGTACTCAGGTCGAGTGAAGCGATTGATTTGCATTTCAAAGAAATCACGATTTGCTTGCAAATGTTTAGGATTTGGGTCATCCAAAGGATATAAAAGTGCGGCTCGCAAAGCTTGAATTACCGCAGAAGTAACATTGTACATTGACCTTTGAAAACTAACACCCAATTGAATCAACATATCTTCTTCACCACGGCAATGCTTGCTGTAATATTCAACAAGATATGGTGGAAGAAAATGCAACATATCCTGCATTAAAAGTGTGGGTGGAATGCCAGCTGTACCTACAGGAAAAACATCTGCGTAGAGAATACCATAGTGGAAGTCTTTTTGATCATCAGGCACTTGACCGGCTTGAGCATTATAAGATTTTGTTCCCCGGAAGGGTGCAGTGCGGTAGAAAACAGCTTCGACGTAGGGTAGTGCCGCTTCATATAACCACATGAAACCTTTGGATTTGGGGATGATTTCGTAGCATTCGCCACGAATATAAACGTGGTGGTAAATTGGACGACCTGCGATCGCAAATATACCATTAACCAGAAAATTCATCGCCTCTGGGACGCTGGTGATTGTACCCTCGTCATAGCGGTCGGACATTTCAAAAAACACTGGTGCCATGATTTCCCAGAACAAGCCCAGATTAGCGTAGTAAGACATCTGGCGGCACTGTTCTAAGAACATATCTGGGAAAAGTTTATACATTCCCAGCATCACTGGGTTGCCTTGGAAGTAAGCTTTAATTGCTCTATCAGCGTTGGCTTTATATTCTTCGGAGTCTAGGTAAGGGTCAAATTGCCCGCCCATACCTCTGTGCCACAGCATTGCCCGCATACATGCTTCTGCGAATTCCATGTTAATGCGATCGTGCAACAGATGATGCAATAATTTTGGCATTTTAAAAGTTTCACCCTTCTCAATAAATGCCAAAAGTTCTGGATGGGCTGTGGCTTCACCGCGCCAAATTCGCAAATCAGCATCATCACCAGCGTAATGATTATGCCGCTCTAAATACTCTTTGGGCAAGAAGTATTTAAAGAAAGGAAACGGGTCTAAAAATACTTGTTCCGCAATATAAAGTAGGTCGCGCCAATAAAAGTCCATCGGCACAGCATAAGCTTTGTATAAACCGATGATTTGCATCAAATTTTCTGGTGTATCTGGCAACATTCCACCGCCTGCTTCTAGGCGATGAATGACATCAGCAAATTCATGCTTGGAAGGAGGGAGTTTAGTTACTGTTTGAGTTGCGGTCATGGTAGTTGGGGAATGGGGAACTCGGGGCCCCCGCTCCGGGAGGGAGTGGGGAGATGCACTTCGACTTCTGGTGTCAAAGACGCTACGCTTAGCAAGCGCTCAGTGACAGAATGACAAATGACTACTTCATTATTGCTACTTGAGGGGTTGCGGTTGGTTGTGGGGAGGGAATTATAGATACCATTGCGGTGGTTGTTGGTTCACTCCAACGCACTAGCCAAGTGGGTTGTACTCCCAAAAAGATAATTATGGCTGCCAAAATTAAGGCTGGCATTTTCTCAGACCACAACACTTTAGGATAGTAGGCGAGATTGTCGAGTTTGCCAAAACAGGTACGGTTGAGCAAGATGACGAAGTACACTGCGGTTAAACCACTAGCCACTACACATAACAGAGTTGGTAGAGGAAATACGGAAAAACTGCCTTGAAAGACGATAAATTCAGCAATAAATCCTGTTAAACCGGGAATACCTGCGCTAGCCATACCACTCAAAACTAGTAAAGCGCTAATTAGGGGTAAACCACGGATGGGACTCATTAAGCCGTTGAGTTTGTCTAATTCACGAGTACCAACTTTCGCTTCCACAACACCTACTAAATGAAAGAGGATAGCGAGGATGATACCGTGGCTGAACATTTGGGCAACAGCCCCAACTAACGCCAAAGGAGTGCTAGCAGCACCTGCTAATACTATGTAGCCCATGTGACCGATAGAACTGTATGCTACCATGCGCTTGATATCTTTTTGGGCGATCGCCACTACTGCCCCATAGATGGTACTCACTGCTCCCCAAATTGCTAAAGTTGGTGCAAACATACTCCAAGCTTCGGGAAACATGCCCATTCCAAACCGCAAAAGTCCATAGGTTCCCAGTTTTGCTAACACGCCACCCAGAAGAATAGCGATAGGTGCTGAAGCCTCAACATAAGCATCTGGCAACCAAGTATGGAAGGGAATTAAAGGAATTTTAATTCCAAAACCTAGCACTATTCCCGCAAGTAGGAGAGCTTGCAGTCCTGTGGAAAGGGTTTGTGTGGAGACTGCATCAAAAGCAAAACTACTAGAACCAGTTAGCCACACTGTACCTAAAAATGTTGCTAGAATTAAGGCTCCAGAAACAGCGGTGTAAATCAAAAATTTGATTCCAGCATAAGCCCGTTTTTCTCCTCCCCAAATAGAAATTAGTAAATAAAAGGGGATTAATTCTAGTTCATAGAACAAGAAAAATAGCAGTAAATTTTCTGCCAAAAAAGCACCTGCAACTCCACCACTCACTAATAAAACTAGGGAGTAAAAAAGCCGAGGACGTTCTGTTTGTTTACTAGTACTGTAAATAGCAATCCAGGTAAGCAAGCTATTCAATACCAGCATTAATACAGAAAGTCCATCAATTCCTAATTGATAGCTCAAACCGAGGGTTTCATTCCAAGGTAAATATTCTTGAAATTGCATTCCTGGATTGTGGATATCAAATTTTAACAGGATAAAAAGATTCCAAAAAAATACTATCCCAGAAAGAAATAATGCTCCTAAACGAACTCCGCTAGCAGGGATGCTTTTCGGCACTAAAGTTATAATTGCTGCTGCAACAATTGGTAGCCAAATTAAAACACTTAACATGGTATTTTTGTCCTTTGTTCTCTCTGACAAAGTTCTGTTCGCCCTTGACGTTGGCGAAGCCTCTCGAAGAGAAGGCTTGACGCTACACTAACGCTGGAAGCCGGCGCTCAGACTTTGCGAATAACTAATCCCGGATTTCTCACCCCTTATTTTCAAAGGGGCGGGTTCAATAAGATATTTGTGAATGATTGAAGCATATTTGTGAACCCGTCCCTACCTTCAATTTTGGTAATTGTGCGAAATGTTGGGTAATGACTAATGACAAAAAAGCTAACTAACTATGCTCACTTTGCCAGTATCTAAATCGTAATAACCACCGATTATTTTCAGCTTATTTGTCTTAATTAATTCTGATAAAACTGGCGATTTCTTTAAATTCTCAATTTGGACTAGGATGTTTGCTTTGATAGCATTTTCTAACTTATCTCCTGGTTGATCTTTTGACTGTTCTACACCGGGTTTAATTGCTTCTATTAAGCTACCTATTTGTCCTGGTACTTCGGCACCTTTAATGGTGGCTTCTACTGCACCACATCGTTCATGTCCTAACAACATAATCACCTTAGAACCTAAGACTAAGCTGCCAAATTCTAAACTACCAATTTCTTCTGGTGTGGCTATATTACCCGCTATCCGGCAGACAAATAAATCTCCTAAACCTTGGTCAAAGATAATTTCTGATGGAACTCGTGAATCTGCACAACCTAAGATAGAAGCAAATGGACTTTGACCTTTGGCCACTTCTTGCAAACGTGTATAACTTTGGTTAGGGTTTTTACGCTTTCTAGATATAAACCTTTGATTTCCATTCAATAATTCTTTCAGTGCTTGTTCGGGGGTAATATCATTCTTAGCTAGAACTTTTTCAGGTGTAGCTAAGTTAGAGCCTACTCCAGCTGCTACAACTCCTGTACCGATCGCACCTGCACTTAACTTGAATAAATTTCTTCTGGAAAGATTTTGGAAAGTATGTTTTTTATGCATCAGATTCTCCTCACAAGATTAAAATTTGAGTTGTAGCCAGGAATTCCAAATCGAGCAGTTTCTACTAGAAAGTCGATGATTAAAACATCAAATTTAAAAATTGAACTCCCCAGAAAGGCCAAGTTATCCACATTCCTAAAACACTGACTCCCAAAAGTACAGTGAAGGCGTAGAACTGTGTCTGACCAGAGGTACTGTATTTAAGACCCTCTCCACCTAACAGCGAAAATAAGCCAACAAAGTTAACGATTCCATCGACTACAAAGCGGTCAATCATATCAGCAAACTTAGAAATTTGATCGACGCTGAAAATAATACTCATCCGGTACAATTTGGGAGTGTAAAAGTCGTAGGAAATCAAATCTTGTAAACCTTTCCAAGGCAAACGAATAGGTTTAGGAATGTTGCCTAAATAAATTACGCCACTGATACTGCAACCGAAAATACTCGACCAAATTAAAAGTAGTGCAACATCTTTATTTAAAGTTGCCCAATCAGGTAATAGTGATAAGCTTTGCAACACTAAAGGCAGATGTAAGGCAAAGCCAAGTAAAATTACCATTGGCAAAACCATCGGCCAGTGGACTTCTGGCGATCGCTCGCTCATCTGTTTGGGTTTCCCACCAAAAATTAAACAGAATTCTCTACCTAAACTAAAGGCTGTCAAAGCATTTACTGCGATTACTATTCCCACTAACCAAGGTCGAGTTGTCCATAATCCATCGGCTAATTTCATCAACGCCCAAAAGCTACCTAAAGGCGGAAAGCCAATTAACCCCAAAGTCCCAACGATAAACGCTAACCCGGAAATGGGACGGCGTGACCACAGTCCACTGAGTTGAGTAACGTCTTGAGTAATGCTGTTCCAAACTATGCCACCAGTACTCATTACCAACAGTGCTGATGCGATCGCATTACTGAGTACCAACAATAGCGCTGCTTCATCTTGTTGTGTACCGACAGCGATGAACACCAAGCCCATGTAAGCACTAACAGAATAGGATTGACAGCGCTTGATATCAATTTGAGCGATCGCAATCAACGAAGCACCCACCGCCGTAACTGCGCCAATCGCCACCATCACAGAAGAAACTATAGGCGATAAAGTCAACACAGGTTGCAGTTTGATTAACACCCATGCACCACTAGCAACTACTACCGAGTTCCGTAAAATTGTGCTGGGAACAGGGCCTTCCATAGCCTCATCTAACCACAGATGTAGAGGAAATTGGGCGCATTTGCCCATTGGCCCAGCAATTAAAGCCAAACCTACTAATGTGATTGCTGTCTGGTTAACATTGGCTGTAGCTGCCCACTGCGCTAGTTCTGTATAATCCCAAGTTCCAGCTAGAGGCCATAATGCCAGTACACCCATCAGCAAAAACAGGTCACCTACCCGCTTTGTTAAAAAAGCATCTCTCGCACCCGTAATTACTAAAGGCTGGCTAAACCATAAACCCACAAGCAGATAGGTTCCTAAAGTCAGGATTTCCAGAATTACATAGCTGAAAAACAAGTTGTTACACAAGCTTAGGGCACACAATCCGGCTTCAAATAATCCCAACAAAGAATAGAAGCGTCCCCAACCCCAGTCCATTTCCATGTAACCAATGGCAAAAATCTGTGCTAGCAAATTCAAGCCACTAATCACAACTATTGCACCGACACTCACCGAGGAAATTTTGATCGCAATGGTGAGATTCAAACCAGCAGTAGATAGCCAAGGAATAAATACTGATTGGGGCGGATGATTCCAGGTTGCCTGTAATGCGATCGCGCCATGAACAAACGCCAAAAATGTCATCACCAAATTGACGTAACCCGCCGGTCTTGGCCCGGTGTGACGAATAATCCCCGGCGACCAAGGTAAAGCGAATAGACCACCCATTAAGGCATACAAAGGAACTAGCCACACAGTCTCAAGCAGAAACTGAGCCATGAACTTACCTCTAGATTTTTAGCAAAACTCTGGGATTTTGAACCAACTAGCGTTGATCCCTCAAAATCTAATTATTAAAGATAATGAAGGTTTATCTTTATTTAATTTCATTAAAAATAGCTTACCTTTATATATGCCAAAAGGGAATTACTATACCTAACAAATTCGCAATACCTTCTCTAATTAATTTTTATCGGACTCCAATTCACAGATAATAACTATTAAGAATAGCAACCATAAGTTTTTATCTATGAATTTTAATCATTTAGTTTTTATCTCTCTATAACTTAGAGCCTTAAATACTACGCGTCCCCCGGTTGGTGAGTTTCGGCTACGCGGTAATCGAGCGAAGTCAAGATTCAACTACCGCAGAGTCGAACCACATCCCCATAGCAAAAGAAGCGTTGCAAGATGATTACGCAACGCTTCTTCTATCAAATCGGCTGAGATTTGCCTAGAAATTAATTGACATTCAAAGTATTTATACTTATACTCTCCTAAGAGGAGGAGTTTTGTGCTAGGCAACACAGATTTTATCTACAAAAATTATCTCAAAATCTGCTTTCTCCTTTTTTGAGCTTCTCCTGCCAGTGCGGTTTTGCTTAGAACTTTCATTAATCTTCGCTGCTTTGCAGGTTATAGATGAGAGGTGGCTGAGGATTTTGAACAGTCGGTGAAGAATAGTGAGCAATGACAAATACGGGTAGGGTAAGAGTCAATAAAGCGATCGCAGTTCCTGCAATCTCTGCCAAACGATGGGGATATATGTCGGCAGAATTGCCAGACTGGCTATTTGAATTCATAAAAAATTGAAGTTCGTCAACTCGCTTGTTAAGATAACTCTCTTGATGAGAGCCTTTATGCTATTTTAGCTATTTTCTAACTGCAAACTGTATATAAGTCAAGAAGCTTAACCAGTTGTGCAAGTGTCATAACAGTGTTTTTATACCTGAAAATGTTGATGCTAATCAGTAATTTAACCAATTTAGTTTTATTTTATGACTAATATTTTTCTCAACTTTTCTATGTTGGATGATGGATTGTTTACGCATAGCTAATTTTTGCCGCATTAGAAATTACATTTTTCATCTGAAAAAAGATTAATTGACACAACGTATTTGTCTGATATTTAGTAATTTTAGCGTCTTGAAATGCTTTTAATAACGTCTTTTTCCAGGAATTGCTTGTGAGTGCTTTTTTGGATAAAGACCGAAAAAACACTGATTTTTTTCAGTATATTTGATCGTCGTACAGTATTTACACCCAAATATATTTGAGACTTGGAACAAATTGCCAATAATGGTTATTTAAACCAAAAATGACAACAGAGTAAATACAGATATTTAACTATTTTGTACAGAATTAATTCAGTAAGATCACCAAATAAATATTTTATAAATTTAATTTCCATTGCAGATTATAAAACTGCTATTTTGTCAATCTATATATGGATATATCACTAAAAAAACCGCCACTTAAGTAGGGCGGTCTGGTTAAGCAATCGGAGGGTAATTACAGCTTACTTTCCTAGTTTTCAAATTTTTGTAGCTAAGTTTGCACTTGTTTCTCGCTTCAGAATGGGGAGTAGGGACTGGGGAAGAGGACGCGGGGACGGGGATAAAATTACCAAGAAGACGCGGAGACGCGGGGACGCGGGGAAGGGGAGACGCGGATAAAATTACTCCCTCATCTCCCTCATCTCTAACCCCTTCTACCATATACACTTATTGGTTCTTTGATAAAACGGGTGTAGAGATGCTTGAAGGTGGATTTAATGACGCGAGGCATTCCAAAATCAATGGGCATCAATTTGTCTGGAAGTTGCCAGTCTTCTATCTTTAGCAAGTCAGGCTGCAAATTCGGAAACTCTATATCAGTGAGTTCTGGACAAATCCCCAGTCTTTGAGAAGCTGCAACAGTAGGTATTTGATGAGGTAGTACATTAAGAATCTCTATCATTGCCCGATCTAAAGCAAATACATTTGCTGCTGCTGCTAAAATTCCCAATTGACGAGGTTCACCGCCACTAGGGCCATTACCTTCATGACCAATAATTCCATCCAAAATGGTTAAATTAGGGTTAATTGCTCTGGCGGTTTCAACTAACATTTCACCAAATCGGTTTGCATCTTTCCCGGCTTCCATGTGCCACCAAGCTTTCATTTTGCCAGGAACGCAACCAAACAAGTTTTTTACACCCAGCGTCAATGTCAACTGCATATGTGATTTGAGTTTTGGTAGGTTAATTACCACATCTGCCTCCATTGCTTCTTTAGACAGCCGTAGGTGATTAAAATCTTCGTTGACAGTTTGGTAACGTTTGCCCTGAAACTCGATAATCGGTAAATTCAGTTCTTCTAAAATAGCCTGATAGCCATTTGCGATCGCTACTCCCTTGGCACTACCAAAAGCTGGACTATCTCCTAAAAACGGCTTGCCACCAACCTCGATAACCATTTTGGCAACTTCGTACACCAGTTCAGGGCGAGTTGTACACTCTTTAGTTGGACGTGCCCCTGTCAGAAGATTGGGTTTGAGTAAAACGCGATCGCCTTTACTAACAAAAGCTGCCATTCCTCCTAAAGGTTCTAGGAGTGTCTCTAAAGATTCACGTAAGACCTCTGAATTGTAGGAGGTAGCCCTGACTAAACTGACAGATGGTTTTTGAGTCTGCATGGAGTGGGGAGTGGGGAGTGGGGAGTATGGAGTGGGGAGTGGGGAGTGGGGAGTGGGGAATTGCTATTGATTATTCTCCGTGTCCCTGCGTCCCCCTCATCTTTGCCACTCCCTCCTATAAAATACTGCTCATTTGCTCTAAATTTAACACTGTGGCTAATTCTGCTTGAGTCATTAATCCTCGTTCTAGGACAATCTGCCGTAGAGATTTGCCGGTTTCTAGGGATTCTTTGGCTACTTCTGCTGCTTTTAAATAACCAATGTGGAGATTGAGCGCGGTAACTAAAGCTAAACTGCCCTCAGCATAAGCTAAACAACGTTCTCGGTTGGCAGTGATTCCTATTATGCAATTTTGCGCGAGTGCAGCGATGGTATTACCGAGAATTTCGATACTGTGAATCAAGTCATAGGCAATCAGTGGCATCATCACGTTTAGTTCTAATTGTCCTGCTTGGGCTGATAGGGCGATCGCATTGTCGTAACCCATTACCTGAAAACATACCATTGATGTCATCTCTGCCATTACTGGGTTATATTTGCCTGGCATGATCGATGAACCCGGTTGTACTGGCGGTAGTTGAATTTCTTTGAAACCAGTTTTTGGCCCCGAATCCATCAGCCGTAAATCGTGAGATATTTTAACTAGATCCTGTGCTAAGTTGCGTAAAGCACCAGAAACATTGACAAATGGTGCCATACTCTGCATGGCTGCCATCAAGTGAGATGCAGGTTCTAGGGGACACTCAATCAATTCTGACAGTACCTCTACCACACGGGCCCGATATTGAGGATGAGTGTTTAATCCTGTTCCAACCGCGCTACCTCCTAAACCCAGTACCATCAAATCCCCAGAGGCGGTATAAATGCGGTTTTGGTGTTCTGTAAGGATTTGCGCCCAAGCCCGAAAATTCTCACCCAAGCGCACAGGTACGGCGTCTTGCATGTGAGTTCTACCGGATTTGACGATATTTTGAAATTCTACAGCTTTGTCTGCCAAGGCGGCGATCGCTTTCTCTAAAGCTGGGTGTAATGTCTTTGTTAGCGCTAACAAGCCACCAATCCGAATCGCTGTCGGAATTACATCATTTGTCGATTGACCGTAGTTAACATGGTCGTTGGGATTAACGCGCTTGTAATTGCCTTTTTCTTCGCCTAAAATTTCTAATGCTCGATTTGCCAGCACCTCATTAACATTCATGTGGTGCGAAGTTCCCGCACCCGCTTGATAAATATCTACTACAAACTGATCGCGAAACTTCCCTGCGAGGATTTCATCAGCAGCTTGGGCGATCGCTTTACTGATATCTTGAGAGATACAACCTAGTTCACCATTGACTATTGCTGTAGCTTTTTTAATTAAAATGCAAGCATCTACGTAAGTAGATAAAGGCTTGATACCGCTAATAGGAAAGTTTTCTATTGCTCGTAGCGTTTGAATACCGTAGTAAACGTTACTAGAAATTTGGCGATCGCCCATCGAATCGCGTTCAACCCGAAATTGAGAATCTGTTTGTTTATTCATAAGCTAAAAAACATCTAAATTACATAATCAAATTAAATAAAACTCTTGTGGGGTGGGCATCTTGCCCGCCCTAATTATGCAAGTTATATATGGAACAGCTTACTATTGTTCTATTGTTTTAAGAAATATCAAACAACAGATTGTCCCATGCCTGCGGGAAAATTGGGAAAATGAAGGGACACAAAGACATGCAGACGCAAAGAATAATCAATGACAATTCCCCATACTTCTCCTGTCGGAGACGCTACGCGTAGCAAGATCTCGCAGGGTACGACTTCGCTCAGTACAAGTTCTTGAGTTCCCCATTCCCCAATTCCATGACCCTACCCAACTGGATTACTTTCTCTCGCCTTCTAGGTGTACCATTTCTACTTTACGGCTTATACAACCCCACGCCACAAGCTAGGTGGGTGTGCTTGGCAATTTTTCTGATTGCCGCATTAACTGATTGGTTGGATGGCTATTTAGCACGGAAACTCAATCAAGTAAGTGAATTGGGAAAGTTTCTTGATCCTTTAGTAGATAAATTTTTGGTACTTGCACCGTTAATGGTGTTGATTGAGTTAGGAAAAGTCCCGACTTGGGGAGTGTTTTTGATTTTAGCGCGGGAATTAGCGATCGCTGGTTGGCGAGTTAATCAAGCGACAATTTCGGGGGCAAATATTTGGGGTAAATTAAAAACTGTTAGTCAAATAGTAGCGATCGCTCTTTTGATTGCGCCTTTATCTTCAGAGTGGCAAATCCCATCTTTGATCGCTTTTTGGTTTTCTGTTGCTATGACATTAATATCTGGAGGTATTTATCTTTGGCCACAAACTCAACCTTCAGACCAAAATCATACTTAGGGGGTAGTTAGAAGCAAGAATTGCTCTTGATGTAGCAATTTTGTTAGAACCTAGATAAAAGCAGCCTCTAAACTTTTTGATGACATTCGCGCCAAGTGTAAATTAGTAGCTAGTTTCCCCATTCGGACATAAAAACTTTCAAGAAGGCACGTTCCTTATTAGCAAGCGATCGCTTGCGGGTTAATCTGGCGCTGAATGCTTTACTGTAAGCGTTTTTAGCTTGATGTCGTCATAATTAAGTTTCCCGCCAATTAATCTTTTCTAAAATTGCAAATAGTCTGCTCACTCTACTGACAACTCACCCACCACCAAAATCCTCAACTCCGTCACCCGCTTAAAAGCTGCATCATTGGTCAAAAACGCCTCACAACCAGCAATTATTGCCGCCGCCACCTGCAACGCATCGGGTAACTGAAGGTTATAACGCACCCGAATTTTCGCAGCTTCTCGCGCAATAGCAGCATTAATTTCCACAAAAACTACTTGTTCTTGTTGCAACGCATCGACAAAAGCCTGCTCTAAATCCACTAACCCCAGACGGATAGCGCCCACCAAACACTCTGATAACGTTATTCCAGATGCTACTGCTGTAATGTCAGCTTCTAACCGATCAAAAATTGGATCGACTAAATCCACAAACTGCGGATTGCGTTCTACAAAATAAATTACGGGTGCTGTATCGAGAAATAAGCGTGAAACTCGAGCTAACGCATCACTAATCCTCATTCCTCTCCTTGCAATAACCGTTCTCGATGCTCATCTGCTTCCCGTCGAGTTCGCGAAACCCATTCCTGAGCATCTTCACCTAATAACGGATAGGGTGCCATACCCTTCAAATCGCTCCACTTGCGTTTTGGTTGCGCTTGAGTAATATGTTTCTTAACACGCTCCACTAAATGCCCCATCACCGTCAATTGCTCCTCTGGAGTCAGTTGCTCAATTTCGCTTAAAATTTTTTCAAGTGACGGACTCATCAACCTAACTCTTATCAACTGCTGTGAATCTTAGTTTAACAAATCAAAAGTAAACAAAAAGACCAGCTTATAGACTGGTCTTTTTGTTTATTCGGATACTTGACTTTGTTCCGGTGTATTGGGATTAGACTTCTTGCAAAAATACTTGAACCGTCAGAGACTCAAGTCTCTGCCTAACAGCAAAAGTCCGTTGAAACGGACTAAAAATACTGTTATTAGTCGGTTTCAACCGACTTGAGTTATCAGCCAGAAAATTTATTTTCTGGCGAGTATCCGACTTTTGCAAGAGGTCTATTATTATGTTTCTTCGGCTTCCATACTCTGCTAGGCAAAAAGTCCGTGCTATCTGTACGAATTTACTTGAGGGGAAGAAACACATCGATAATTGCCTCATGCTCAGGCACATCAGGAAAAAACTTGACTCTTTGTAAAAACAGAGGAAAGTCCCGCAGGTCTTCTCCACTCGACGGAAGCCAGTTCGCGTAAAGATAAGTAATGCTTTCACTAAGATTCGCATCGTCTCCGATATGTCGCAATACGGCACAGCGACCACCAGGAATCGTTTTTTCTACAACTCCAAACGAATTCTCAGGCACATTCCGTTCTGTTGATGCACAGATATCCAAACGAAAATTTTCAGGCGAAGTTTCGGATGGATTGTCATAGAGGATGTTGAAAGTATCACTGGCTTGGGGTGAAAGATGGTTTTGCTTTCGCCATTCGATAAATTTGCGAATTGAATTCCCGATGGAATGAGGATCACCACGGTACTCAAACACCGCAACTTTGGTTTCTTTAAACAGGATTACCTTGACTCGATCCTGTTGATGGTCTGATTTCATATGCTTGATCCTTAAGTTATGCACTGATTGATAAATTAAGTGCCAAGGGTTCCACTGCGGAAGCTCTCTGAACTCGGAAGGAGTTTGTCTAATACTTTTCTTGAACGCACGAGAAAACGACTCATGATTTTCGTAGCCACTCGCCAGTGCAATATCGACAATCGGCATCTGACTGCGAAAAGCAAGTTGATAAGAAGCGCGTTTCAAACGAGTGAGTTGAATGTACTTATATACGCTAATTCCAAAAAGTTCAGAGAACTGCCTGTGAAAATGATGCTTCGAGAATGCAGCAACGTTGCTGAGACAATCGACAGTCAAATCGTCATCCAGATGAGTATCAACGTACTCAAGTACCTTGCGAAATCTAAAGTGATAAGTGTCAACAAGAGATTCATTCAATGAAGTATCCTCCTTGGCTATTAATAGCCTACTCCCTTGGAATCTATGAAGCTTGACAGAAATTGCTCAGTCTACAAATGCTTGCTGTGAAAAATTATTAAACCAGGTACTTCATACACTAGAGCTAGGACTAAATGATTTAGTTGAGGAAGTTACAAGATATCAAAAATCTGATGAGAGTTAAAATATCCTCTTAGTCAGAACTTAATTAGCGGATTTTATCCGCTAATTAAGTTCTCTTTTCCACACCTTTTTTCGTTTACACATGCTCAAATTGCACGAGAGAATTTTGTCTGTTTTGTTCTGGTATGAGTGTCAAAAATCACAGCGATGTTTCTTACTAGTAATCGACCAATATCTGTAATCTCAATGTAGTTTGTTGATAAACTCACTAATCCATCAGATTCTAGAGGTTTTAAGGCTTCTAATTCTTCAGCAAAATATTTATTAAATTTGATGTGATATCTATCTTCAATATCTTGCTTACTTAACTGAAAATGAGACATGATTCCCATAATTACATCACGTCTAATAATATCGTTTTGATTGAGTTTGATACCTTTACTAATTGGTAAAACACCCGCTGCGATTGCCCGATAATAATCTTGTAATTCTTTGTGGTTTTGAACATAAGCATCTTCTAGCATACTGATAGATGTAGAACCAAAACCAAAAAGTTCTGTTTCAGCATGGGTAGTGTAGCCTTGGAAGTTACGTTTGAGGGTAGAATTGCGTTGAGCGATCGCTAATTCATCGTTAGTTTTAGCAAAATGATCCATTCCAATAAACAAATATTGGTTATTCGTCAATTCCTCGATGGTCATTTTGAGGATTTCTAATTTTTCCTGCGGTAAAGGTAGAGCATCTTGGGGAATATTTTTTTGTACTGGTTTTAGCCAAGGCACATAAGCAAAGTTAAAGACAACAATTCGGTCAGGATCTAATTCAATAGTCTTTTTGATAGTTTCCCGAAACGTATCGTGGGTTTGATAAGGCAGACCATAAATCAGATCTACATTCACACTGTCAAATTTAGCTTCTCTAATCCAACTCATGACATCAAATAACATCTCTTCTGGTTGGATACGATTAACTGCGACTTGAACCTGGCGATTAAAATCTTGGATGCCAAAACTGATACGGTTAAACCCAATTTGCCTAAGAAATAAAATGTAGTTCCTGTCAATATATCGAGGATTAATTTCAATTGAAACCTCAGCTTTTTCATCAATACTGAAGTAGCGATTGATGTTTTTCCACAAAAATTCTATTTGGTCACGCTCTAAGTAGTTAGGCGTACCCCCACCCCAGTGAATTTGCAAAACTTTTCTTTCTGGATTAATGAAGGCTGCTGTATGCTTAATTTCTTGAGCTAAATACTCAACGTAGGGTTTAGCAATCCTCTTATTATTAGAGATTACCGTATTACAACCACAGAAATAACAAGCACTCTGACAAAAGGGTATATGAAAATATAAAGACAGAGGAGTATTGCGTTGATTTGATGCCGCGATCGCAGTTTTAAAATCAGTTTCAGTGAATGTTTCGTTTAACTCTGTAGCGGGTGGATAACTAGTATATCTAGGTGCGCGAGTGTCATACTTTTGGATCATTGCCAAATCAAACTTCACACTAGGTAATAGAAAAACCATCAAAATCTCCTAGAGAACTGGGGACTGGGGATTGGGGACTGGGGATTGGGGATTGGGGACTGGGGACTGGGGATTGGGGATTGGGGACTGGGGATTGGGGACTGGAGACTGGAGACTGGAGACTGGGATTAGGGACTAGGGAATTTGTACTGTGCCGTACCCCAAAGGGGAAGCAAGCTAGCAAGAGCGTCGTCTTTGACAACAAAAGTATGGGAATGGAAAATTTTGTTCTACCCAATCCCCAATCCCCAGTACCCGATCCCCAATCCCCAATCCCTCAAGTAGTCGCTGCCTCGGTGCTGCCAGGGTTATGGGAGCGAGTTAGACTGTTAAATAAGACTTGACCGAGTGCTTTGATTAAATTTCCGTCTAGCTCTTGAGCCATTTGCAAGTTGAAGGCAAAGGCTTTATTTGCTTCTGCTACAATTCGTTCTGCGGTTGCATCGTCGATGGGTAATGCATCTAATGCTTGACGGTATTTGTCTTTGAATGCCTTTTTATCAGGAATTTGCTCAAAATTATAAAAAGATGTTCCTTGGTAGTGGTGAAGTTTCAAGGCCGACTGAGCAATTTTTTGGAACATTTGACCCCCAGAGAGATCGCCCATGTAGCGGGTATAGGCATGACCTAATAATAAGGCAGGTTCACTAGCAGAAATTTCCCGAATGTGAGTAATGTACTTTTGGGTAGCGGCTGAGGGCGTGATTTGCGATCGCCATCCTTCTCCATAGTAGAACAGCATGTCTTTTTCTATCGCGGTTTGGCGATTGAGTTCAAGAAAGTACATCCCCCTAATCACAGGATGGTCTACATGGCTCACCATTGCCGTCTCTAATTCGCTGTAGATGTAATACAAGTTGCTCAAAAACTTGGCGAAGCAGTCTTTATCTACAACCCCTTTGAGAAAACACTTCATGAATCCTACGTTTTCTGCTGCTGTGTGAGCCTGCTGTGTTCCAGAGCGCAGTTTCGCGGCTAGATTACTACTCATTTTTGCTTCCTTGGTGTTCAAGTGCAAGTTCTCCAGCAGTCACCGACTCAAGATGACTGCCAGTTCACTGTCAATGCCAGAGTTAAAAGATTGTTATTTTTAGTTCAAATAGGATCTACATCTCTCTATGCAGCAAGTATTATGCCGATGCAGATCTCAGCGACTTTTCTTCCCCTAAAGTTATTTAACTATTAATGTTTGTATAACTATGCAGCTATTAAAATTTCTTTATATTTGGTTAAGTCAGGAGTTTTGATATACCAACCTCCTGACGACTGACGCTTTTCAATTAGACAAGATTTGAATAAACTCTTCTAAAGAACTAACTGCGATCGCATTATCTATAAGACTTTCTAGCTGTTCTACACTTTCACTCTCAAGCCTTGCTTGTAGCGCGGGTGGAACTTCACCGAAGCGTTTTTGCAAGACCCTGATTAACTGCCGTGCCGCACCTTGCTGGAGACCTTGCTGGAGACCTATTTGCTCACCTTCAGTAAGGATTTGTTGATACCAAGGCGATTCTTGCAATACTGCCATATCCCACCTCATGATTTGTTGCACTAATGGCGTGTCTAACACAAAGCTAGCAAAAAATGCTAGCAATGATTCCAACTGGTTCATCTGTATATCTGCTCGCAGTACCTTTACTGCCTGCCGAATCACGGACGCTTCATTACCTCCTCGCAGGACTGGCACAAATGGTAGCAACGAGGGTATTGGTTGCCGAAACACGATCTCAGCATCGATTTCCCATAAATTAATGACGCGATAATCTTGGATAGCACGCAATCCCATAAATTCTTGCTCGTAACTGTTGACAACAGTTAAGGTAGGAGGGGGCGGTAAAATGTTGATCAGTACTGGATAAATCGGCAGTTTATAGCGTTCTTGAGCTAGTGCTGTATATGCTCTCATACGTAGAGGCATATATTTTGTGTAACGCAACTGTAGTTCGTTAAGCACCAAAAAATCCCCGTGGTTAGCGCTGTATGCTTTAACTAACACATCTGTTTCGCGGCTAATCCACTGAAACTCGGAACCGAGAATTTCTTTCGCTACAACATCAGGATGTTGTGTTACCCATTGCACCCAAGCATCAGGAGCTAGACTAATAAGTCTCTTACCACCGATATCTGCTGCTTTTACCACAGAATTTTTGCTAATAGTAATAGTCTTAAATAATACATTATAAATTTGCCTTTTTAATACAGATAAAACCTAGCTTAGGCGCTAGGGTTATTTCTCACAATTTGCTTTCAATAATTTAACTGATGTCCATTAATAACTATTTATGGTTATATAACTTTTAAAGGATGAAATAATCAAAGGATTCTCATGGTCAAGTCTTTGGATACCCCGCAAGCTGAGTTACTGAAACCAGGTGTGAAAACGCCTGTACAGGAAACATTATTAACACCAAGGTTTTATACAACCGATTTTGATGCTGTGGCGCAATTAGATATTTCGGCACAGGATAGTGAGTTACAGGCAATTGTAGAGGAACTTAGAGCAGATTATAATCGCCATCACTTTGTACGAGATGAAGAGTTTCAGCAGTGTTGGGATCACATTGATGGAGAAACACGCCTCGCTTTTATTGACTTTTTAGAACGTTCCTGTACTTCAGAGTTTTCAGGTTTTCTATTGTTCAAAGAGTTATCGCGCCGCCTAAAGAATCGTAACCCAATTTTGGCGGAAGCCTTTAATTTTATGGCTAGGGATGAGGCACGCCACGCGGGATTTTTGAATAAAGCAATGGCAGATTTTAATCTTTCCCTAGACTTAAGTTATTTAACTAAAAATCGTACTTATACATTCTTTCCGCCAGAGTGGATTATTTACACGGTTTATCTATCTGAGAAAATTGGCTACTGGCGCTATATTTTGGTATATCGTCACATGGAAAAACATCCAGAACATCAAATTTATCCCTTGTTTCGCAAGTTTGAGAGTTGGTGTCAGGATGAGAATCGACATGGGGATTTCTTCAATGCACTTTTGCGATCGCAACCTCAACTATGGAATAATTGGCAAGCACGATTATGGGTGCGTTTCTTTTTGCTGAGTGTGTTTGCTACCCATACGTTGACAGTATTTGAGCGAGCAAAGTTTTATCAGTCGATTGGTATAGATCCGCGTGAGTACAATACCAGAGTGATTGAAGAGACAAATAATACCGCTGCACGGGCGTTTCCTTTGAATTTGAATACAAGTCACCCTGAGTTTTTCCAACGGTTAGAGCAGTGTTCAGATCTTAATGTGAAACTGGCAGAAATTAATCAGAGCGATCGCCCCAAAGCTATCAAGTTCTGCCAAAAATTGCCCATCATTGCATCGATAATTGGGCATCTATTGCGGGTTTACCTCATTAAACCCATTGATGCCGAATCATTAAGAGGTGCAGTTCATTAATTTTGAGCAATAAATGAATAAATCGCTCCAGGTGCAGAGAACGCAGAGGAACACGGGGACTTCCAAATAAAAAAATATCCAAAAAACTGACGCAAAAACCCTCTCTCTTTCTCATGACTCTGTGGTTAGAGTTTGGTAGGGTGCGTTATGGACGGCAGTCTAACGCACCGTAAATCTTTGGTGGTGTGTTATCGCGCCAGCGTAACGCACCCTACTGGCGTGGCACTGTGGTTAGTTTATTTGGATAGTTTACTTGTTGAAAATCTCAGGAAAACAAAACAGAGACGAAAATCTTTAACCAAATTCCGCAACCAAATCATAGAATTTTGGTGTCCTAGTAATCCGTAAGGTTATGCGGTTTTTGACACACAATCGTTTTTGGTTACTTCTAGCTCTTTGCGTCATTGTAGTTGTAGCATGTACACCATTTTTAGAAAAACGTCCTCAGGAAACTACTTTACACAATGCGATCATCTTTGTTGCTGATGGGCTGCGTCCAACATCAATCAATGCCACTGATACTCCGATGTTGCAGGAAATTAGAGACAAGGGTGTAACTTTTGTCAATAGCCACTCTTTATTTCCTACTTTTACAACTGCTAATGCATCCGCGATCGCTACTGGCCACTATCTAGGCGATACAGGAGACTTTAGCAATACTATCAAAGTTAATGCTCCCGTCAAAAGTGCCAAAAATAGCTTAGTCCCCTTCCTAGAAAATAATGCCGTTCTCAAGGAGGTGAACAAACAGTTTGGTGCTAATTATCTTAACGAAACCAGCTTACTAGCGATCGCCAAAAACAAAGGTTTCAGCACAGCAGCAGTCGGAAAAATCGGCCCAGTTTTGATTCAAGATGTGACTCAAGACAAAGGCGAACCAACCATCATCTTTGATGATGCCACTGGCACACCGACAGGAATTGCTCTCAGTCAAGAAATTACTACACTACTAAGCAAAAATTCACTACCCCTAACAACACCATCGCGGGGAGACAATGGCAAAGCCGGCGACAGCAAGATCCCAGGGACAAAAGTTGCTAATGTAGCGCAGCAGCAATATTTTGCTGATGTCACCAATCAGGTAATTTTGCCATTATTCAAACAGCGACAAAAACCATTTGTATTGGTTTATTGGTCTCGTGACCCTGATGGTACACAGCACAACCACGGCGACAGCCTAAACAAACTCGTTCCTGGCATCAACGGCCCCACAGTTCAAGCAGCGCGTCAAAATGTTGACAAGAACTTGGCACAAATTCGTACCACACTCAAAAAATTAGGCTTAGAAGCAACCACCAATATATTTGTTACTGCTGACCACGGCTTCTCGACTATCAGTAAAGAAAGTAAAACTAGTTATGCAGCTACCCTAAGTTATGCAGATGTGCCAAAAGGGTTTTTACCTCCGGGTTTTGTGGCGATAGATTTAGCACATGATTTGCAATTGTCTTTATTTGACCCAGATAACCAAAATGCCCCTGTTAATCCAACTCAGGGGCATTTTTCTAGAAACGGTGTTATCGGTAAAGACCCCAGAAAGCCTGATGTAATTGTCGCTGCTAATGGTGGATCTGATTTGCTCTACTTGCTGAATAAGACTAAAAACAAAGCTGGTACTCAAAAGATTGTTAATTTGTTGCTCAAGCAAGATTATGTCAGCGGCTTGTTTGTAGATGATAATTTGGGTGCGATTCCTGGGACTTTACCATTGAGTGCAATTAAGCTTAGGGGAACTGCGCGAACGCCAATACCTTCAATTGTGGTTAACTTCCGCTCCTTTGATACAGGTTGCGGTAATCCTACGGCATGTGGGATAGAAGTGGCAGATACGGGATTGCAACAAGGTCAAGGAATCCACGGTAGTTTTAGTCGTGCTGATACATATAATACAATGGCTGCGATCGGCCCTGATTTCAAGCAGGGGTATCAAGACCAAGCCGCGGTGAGCAATGCAGATGTCATGCCGACTTTGGCACAGGTGCTGAAATTAAAGTTAACTGCACAAGGTAAGTTAGTTGGGCGGGTATTGAGTGAAGCTTTAGTTGGTGGAGCTGATAATCTGAAGTCTCAAGCTCAAACTTTAGAGTCTCAACCTGCTGCTAACGGTATCAAAACTATCCTCAAATATCAAACAGTGGGGGAAACTCGCTATTTTGATACAGCAGGATTTCCTGGTCGGACTCTAGGACTGTGAACTACGGTCAAGACATTAACTAGTACCCGAAAAAATTGGGTATTCGTCATCCATCCCCATCGAATGAGTACCTTGAAGATGGGGACTTCCGCGAAGCGTTAATGACATCGGGAGTGGGAAACTCTGTGGGCTTAAATTTCTCAGCTTCATGTGTTAGGAATTAACATAAAGCAGTCATCAGCTTTGCTCAGAGGCAGGAAAGGGTGGGTGGTTTTTCTCGCCTGCTCCCTGCTCCCCTGATTTTTCACAATTACGGCTGGGTATAGGGGTGGATAAGAAGAACAATGAGGACTTACACATGAAATTTGCTTTTCGTCTCCAGGAAAGATCGTTTAAGCTATCTGAAAGATTATTTAATTTGTGGTTAAGAGGCGGTAGTGTGCCTAAACATATTAGTTTAATTTCTCTTCTAGTTGTCTGTAGTTTGTGGAGTACGCCACAAGCAGCGCACGCACAGGCATTAATTCCTCATACTCTGCAACTTGATGCAGCGAAGTTAGAAAAGCAAGGATTGAGTTTGGCGCAAGAAGCAGCTCAATTAGCTCAGTTTCAGCAGGTGGAGTTAGCTATACCACGAGCGCGGTTAGCTACTCAACTGGCCCCGAAAATTGATAAGGTGTGGCTGCTGTTAGGTGGATTGCAATTGCAAACTAAAGAGTATGATGCTGCGATCGCTTCTTTAAAACAAGCACAATCCCTAAATCCCAAAAATGCTGATATTCTGTTTGCTTTGGGTTCAGTTAATTTTCAACAAAAAAATTATCAAGCAGCTATTGCCAACTATCAAGAGGGTTTAAAGTTAAAACCCAACGACCCAGAGGCATTGTTTGATGTCGGAAATGCTTACTTTGTTCTCGGTAAATTACCAGAGGCGATCGCACAATACAATCAGGCTGTTTCTCAAAATAAAAAATTCTGGCCGGCAATTAATAACATTGGCTTAATTAACTATGAACAGGGTGATGTCGCCGGAGCAATTAAGCAATGGCAAACTGCGCTCACTCTTGAGAAACAAGCCGCAGAGCCTTTATTGGCTTTGGGAGTAGCACTGTATACAAAAGGCGATCAAAAACAAGGTTTGGCAATGGGAGAAGCCGCACTCCGCATCGATCAACGCTATGCTAGTTTAGATTTTCTCAAACAAAATCTCTGGGGCGATCGCTTACTATCTGATACGAAAAAATTCCTCGAATTACCTCGTATTCAAGCGGCTTTACAGCAACCACAGAACTCATCAGCTCCGAGTCAACAGCCCACTCAGTAAGAGTAAAATTTTACTCAACACACTGCTATGCTCACAGCACTCTCATAACTCTACTCTTGCTACTTGCCGAAAACACCACTTTTATAGTACATATATACTGGTAACACAGGAATTAGTACCAAGAGGTGGAAGTAACACCAATTCGCAATTTAGAAATCTAGATACCGCAAGACAACCTTTTTGGAGAATTGGTATAACCAGTATCGTTAGCAGCCAGAGAAAAGTTAGAGTTCACAAGCGCCATAGCTTTCTGCTCGAACGGTTGAGTAATCGTCAATGCTAATGCAGTTGATGGCAGTTGTCATAACTTGAGCGATCAAAGTTATGCACTGCCTGCTTTGTCAATGGTCGTTTGTGGGTAGAAGTGCCAGAATCTGGTCAACAAACTGTTGGTGGTCAACAACTGGTTTAGAAATGTAGCCATCAGCACCGCTTTGCTTGAGAAAGTTCTCGCGATCGCCTTCCATAGCATGTGCTGTCACCAAAATCACAGGTAAGTTTGCTGTTTTTGGATCAGATTTCAACATTTGTGTAATTTTGATGCCATCAACAGATTTACCTTGATAAACACTTCTAGAAAGAGAAACATCCATTAAAATGAGGTCTGCTTCACCTGATTGGGCGATTTCTATCACTTCTTCGACATTTTCAGTGTGTTTCACATCCAAACCACCGCGCTTGGACAAAATCTTGGAAAAAACCCGCGCATTAATCAGATCATCTTCGACAATCAAAACTGTTTTCATGAGAATTTTACATATAAGGGTGAGGGGGATTCAATGAATTTAAAGAATTTAAAATTCATCTGGGAAAGTTCTGAGTAGAAAAAACCAACTCTTAGACTTTCCCCAAAGGTCAAAATTAGAAAACATAACCATGGGAAGTATCCTACTAGCTACTGAAGTGTATGCAAACTCAAGTAAGAGCAGATTACCATCAGATTACAAAAGCTAGCTGCCTCCTTTTTAGTCGTCAATGTGCATCCCCGTCATCAAGGATAATACTACTGCTCCTTAGCTAGCGACTAACAAGATTTTGTTAGTAATCCCATTTCATCCGTTATGCTGTGTTTGCTACAGTGTCCACTTTCGGCGGTTTTTGTGTAATTGAAATTCAGGGAAAAAACTCATGGCAAAACAGTTAAACCTTCTCTCGACGGGACAGGTAATTACAACAGCCTTGCATACAGAGATGCAACGGTCGTACTTGGAATATGCCATGAGCGTAATTGTCGGGCGAGCATTACCAGACGTGCGCGATGGCTTAAAACCAGTTCATCGTCGTATTTTATACGCAATGCATGAACTCGGTTTAACACCAGATAGACCTTATCGTAAGTGCGCCCGTGTGGTGGGAGATGTACTCGGTAAGTATCATCCGCACGGTGATCAAGCAGTTTATGATGCTTTGGTGAGGCTGGTGCAAGAATTTTCTAGCCGCTATCCTTTGCTTGCCGGACATGGTAACTTTGGCAGCGTTGATAATGATCCACCAGCGGCGATGCGCTACACAGAAACGCGTCTTGCAGCCATCAGCCACGAGGGAATGCTGACGGAAATTGGTGATGAAACTGTGGAATTTGCGGGTAACTTCGATAATTCTCAGCAAGAACCAACAGTGCTACCTGCTCAATTACCGTTCCTGCTGCTCAATGGCTGCACTGGAATCGCGGTGGGGATGGCGACAAATATTCCCCCACACAACTTAGGGGAAGTAGTTGATGGGTTGATTGCTTTAATTGATCAGCCAGATTTACCAGATGAAAAGTTATTCGGGTTAATTTCCGGGCCAGATTTTCCTACTGGTGGTGAGATTGTGGGTGACTCAGGAATACGAGAGGCTTACACCACAGGTAAAGGCGGAATTTTGCTGCGGGGAGTCGCCCAACTCGAAGAGATTGCACCTGTGAGGGGGAGTAAGCGGCGGACAGCAATTATTGTTACAGAGTTGCCTTATCAAGTTAATAAAGCGGGTTGGATTGAGAAAGTAGCAGATTTAGTCAATCAAGGTCGCTTACAAGGAATTTCTGATATTCGGGATGAAAGCGATCGCGACGGGATGCGGGTAGTAATTGAACTCAAACGCGATACCAATCCGCAAGAAATTCTTGGGCATTTATATCATTTAACTGCCTTACAAACAACCTTTGGGGCAATTTTGTTGTGTTTGGTGGATGGACAACCTCGCCAATTAAGCTTACGTCAATTGCTGCAAGAGTTTTTAAATTTCCGAGAACAGACGCTCAATCGTCGCTACAGTTATGAATTGGGCAAGGCGGAAAGTCGGTTGCAGATAGTAGAAGGTTTGCTGAAGGCTTTATCCCATTTAGACGAGGTAATTGAAATTTTGCGGCATTCTCCCGATGGGAGTACGGCAAAAATTACTCTTTGTAGCCGACTTGATTTGAATGAAGTCCAAGCGGATGCGATTCTGTCTATGCCGTTACGCCGGCTGACAAGTTTAGAACAACAAAACTTACAGCAGGAGTTTGCCCAACTCACCGAGCAAATCGATTTGTTGCGGCGATTACTCAGCGATCGCCGGGAATTACTCAAGGGGCTGAAAAAAGATTTGCGATCGCTCAAGCGCAAATACAGCGATTCACGGCGGACAAAAATTATCGAGGAGCAGAAGATAGAGGAGCAAAAAAGCAGAGGATCAGAAAAAGAGGAACGCTCCAAGTCTCCAACTCCAGATCCAAAATCAGAACAGCCACCAGAAGAGGTAGTATTAGAATTTACTCAGCGTGGGTATGTGCGCCGTCTTCAGGCTTCAGGGAAAAAACCGAAAGCAGAAAACGGTTTACACGATCATGACTTCATCATCCAGAGCGAGTCAACTGCCACAGATAAGGAGCTGTTCGTACTAACCAGTGGTGGTAAAGTCTATCCAATTCAGGTAGGCGATATTCCCCCAACTACTGGACGTTCGCCACGAGGAACACCACTGATAACGATGCTTAGTAATACTGCTCAAGGCGCTCAAGAAGCTGTGATTAGACGCTTTTTACTGCCAGAGGATTTAGAAACTACTCAAATGATTCTCTTGACAAGGCAGGGAAGAATTAAGCGCTTGGCTTTGGAGGAATTTGCTGGCTTGAGTCGTCGCGGTATCACAATTTTGAAGCTCAAAGATGATGATGAATTGTTATTTACTCAGTTTGCTACTGCCAAAGAACACCTAATTTTAGCGAGTTCCGGTGGACGCTTATTGAGGTTTGCGGTCAATGACCAAGAATTGCCAGTGATGGGGCGAACTGCGATGGGACTGCAAGCATTAAGACTAGGTAAACAGCAGCAAATGGTTGGCTGTTTAGCTGTGAGTGCAGGAGATAATTTATTGCTAGTGACTGAAGAAGGATATGCCAAGCGTTTGCCAGTGAGTCAGTTAAAACCAGCTAGCCGCGATAATTTCGGCATTCAAGCGCTCAAATTTGTTAGCAAAACCGACAACCTCGCAGCTATGGTCATGGCGAATGGTGAGGTAGCTCTTGTAACTAATAAAGAGCGGGTAGTCCGCTTATTTGTGGAAACAGTGCCGATTTTAGGCAGAGATGGTAAGGGAGAAAGCATCATCCAACTCAACCGTGATGAAAAAATTATCACTGTCGCTGATGTGCGATCGCAATCAAGTTAATGTTCAACTTGCGACCAGCCACAATCCAAGACTTAGAGGTGCTTGTGCAACTGCGCCTTGAACTTCTCAGTGAAGTTGAGGACATCAAAGACGAGACTGATACCATAGCATTAGCAGCAGCAATCCGCAGTTATTTGGCCCAAAAAATACCATCGGATGATTTTCTTGCTTGGATAGCTGAGGTAAATAAACAAGTTGTTGCCACTGGCGGTTTAGTATTTTTCACACGACCCCCTTACAACGGCAATTTTTTAGGTTTAGAAGCTTATTTAATGAATGTCTACACAATTCCAGCATGGCGAAGACAGGGAATTGCTACAGCACTATTAAAAGAAATTCTAAGTTTTGTCAAAACAACTGAGGTCAGACGCCTATGGCTTCACGCCACCGAAGATGGGCAATATCTCTATAAAAAGCTTGGGTTTATCTCAACAACAAAAGAGATGGAAATTCTCTTTATGCTAAAATAATTGATATAAACTCTCATTAAGTAATTCGTAATTCGTAATTCAGTTTTGTAATGGGGCACTCTTACCCAGTCCCCAATCCACTAGGTCTATCTCAGGGTAGATGTTTTATATTGGCTTTTATCAGTTATTTATTTTTAAGTCAAGCTCCGTTAATAAAATTACAAATAACTTGTTGCATTTATGAAAAAATTGTTATATTTAATTTACATAAGACAATAAAACTTAGCAAACATTTTTGGGAGTGCGAACCATGACAAACGCAACCACTGCAAGAGTAACTACACCTGTAGTTGAGGATCGTAACGCTTGGCGTTGGGGCTTTACCCCCCAAGCAGAGATATGGAACGGTCGCCTAGCAATGATTGGCTTTTTAGCAGCAGCTTTGATTGAATTGTTTTCTGGTGAAGGCTTCCTACATTTTTGGGGCATTTTATAAGCATTAGGATACAAAATGACCCATAAACAGAAAAACCTGGAGTGACTATCTACTACCAGGTTTTTTACTTAAGGTTGCTTTGCATTAATTTTTAATTTTCAGTTTTTACCGTTTGCTGTGCTTCTTCTATAATTTTGCGGGCTTTGTCAACACACTCTTCACAAATATGTATATTGTTTGGCCCAGCAACTAAATATTTGACTTCCTCGCTACTTTTACGGCAGAAAGAGCAGTGAAGCTTTTTTTGACTGACACTTGGGGTAGTTGTAGTAGCAGACACATCAAACTCCTAATCTTAACGATTCGGTAAAAATAATAATTGGTGAGAACATGACATGAGCATATCCCCACCAACTAAAATTAATGATTACCGAATATATTCCTTGAGGACGCTGTTACGATTTGGGTGGCGTAACTTGCGGAGTGCTTTCGCCTCAATTTGCCGAATCCGTTCGCGGGTGACGTTGAAAATTTGTCCTATTTCCTCTAAGGTCTTCATGCGACCGTCATCTAAGCCGTAGCGGAGTCGGAGTACATCGCGTTCGCGGGGGCTGAGACTGTCGAGAACTTTTTCTAGGTCTTCACGCAGCAGGTTTTTAGAAACTTGATCTTCTGGGGTTTCGCCATCGGACTCAATAAAATCGCCTAAGCGCGAGTCTTCTTCTTTCCCAATAGGCGTTTCTAATGAAATAGGTAACTGGGCGGATTTAGCAATGAACCGCAATTTCTCGATGGTCATTTCCATGCGAGTAGCGATTTCTTCTTCGGTAGGTTTGCGCCCCATTTCTTGAGACAGCAACTTGGTAGTTTTCTTGATCCGCGAGATAGTTTCGTAGAGGTGAACTGGTAGGCGGATGGTGCGGGATTGATCAGCGATCGCTCGTGTAATTGCTTGACGAATCCACCATGTAGCGTATGTAGAGAATTTATAACCTTTTTCGTGGTCAAATTTTTCAGCAGCACGAATCAAACCTAAACTGCCTTCTTGAATTAAGTCTTGGAAGGACAAGCCGCGATTCATGTACTTCTTAGCAATTGAAACCACAAGTCGCAGGTTGGACTGCACCATCTTATCTTTCGCCCTGCGACCTACATGCAGACGATAACGAAAAGCTGGTAAAGGCAGCTGCACCGCTTCCGCCCATTCACTGTCTTGAGGATCGCGTTCTAACTGCTCATAAAGTCTTTCACGCACCCTTTCTAATTCAAGTAAATCAGCGATTTTTCGCGCTAATTCAATTTCTTCGTCTGCCCGCAACAGCCGAATTCTACCAATTTCTTGTAAGTAAAGCCGAATCGAGTCTTCAGTGTAATGCTTTTTCTTGCTTTGTGTCCGACGACGCGATTTAGCGGCTTTTCCAGACTTTGCGTCGTCCTCATCAGACTGAGGCTCTAAAAACTCATCAATTTCACCTTCATCGCTAATCAGCAAGTCCTCTTCATCTCCGATTAAGAGTTCTTCCAACTCGAGCTCAGGCTGATTTATCATTTCTAGGTCAGGCTGATATATGCTTTCGAGTACGTTGTTAGCCTGGTTCATGCCGCGTTCCTCATGCTCCTTGCAGAATCAATTACTCAAGATGTGTTTACTGCTCTTATATGCGAGCTAATTACCAACCGAAAACAAAGTTTTTAGCTTTTTTGCTAATTATATTCTCGGAAGTTTTGTACCTCTTGAATGAGGTATTTCTTACTTTAGTGTAAGCCACCACTTAAGGTTACTCGCTCACTTTAGTAAAGGCTTCATGTGTTTATTGCACACAAATTTTAGCTGATTGGTCTCAAAAAAGACTCGTCTTACATCGAAAAAATTATTACTTCATACAAACAGATTAAGAGTACTAGTAGATTTTCCTGTAAAGACTGTTCCGATTGTAGCCTGTTTCACAGAAATTGCACTCTTTTGGTGTGTTAATCATGAAGTCATTAAGTAGGTTAAAGCCACTTGTACCAAAAAGACATTAGCAACGGTAGTTGTACCCTTAAATTTTTCTCAAACTTTCCCTAATTGTGGCAGCGTTGTCATTAAATTAAAAGGTAGAACTGCACTTGCATGATTTTAGGTATTATAAAAAACATTTATTACCTAGACCCCATGCACTTTATGTTAATTCAGCTAAGAACTATTAATCCATTTATTTTTACATTTCCTTCATAAATTATTCAGCCCATAGGGCAAAACGTTGCTTTAGCGTTGTTTAGATACAACAAAAGCGTTGGTAGTTGCTATGGTTGACAGTCAACTTTTGCTGTGCCAGTCACCTTAACTAGGGAGCTGAGGCTATGGCAGCATCGGTCTGAATAAAGAGCAGTTGAGATTTAACTAGTCCAGTCTTATTCACACATTAGCGCACTGTTGAGATTTCAACCCTATGAAACTTGACAAACTGTTTTTATTGTATACAACGATATTTTAATCAATACAAAAAGAATTGGGCAGTAGAGATTATTGATGTTATCCTACTGAAAAAAAGTACATTTGATACATACAACATCATCAGCGTTAATGCAGCATTACATGAAGATATTAGCAAGTTTTTAGCCGCTTTGTAGCTATAAGTATTAAAGTCACAACTTTAAATACAAATAATTTAGAGGCTTGGTTTATAAACTTACCCTGAAGTTTTTACGCGTGATTTTGTAAAAACTAGTACTTAGTATTTCAGTATTTTTTATTTTTTTAGGAAAGTGAAAAATTCTAGGCATACACACTTAAGTGCCATTTGGTAGATGACATTGAGCTTTGCTCTCCAAGCATAACAAATACATTTATCACTGGTGGGCAAGATTGATGAAACTAAAATTAGGTTGAATAATTAATTGTTTAAAAGCTTGACAATATGCAAATTATATGAATGCTTATATAGCTATATTTGTGCAAAGGGTGTCAGGGAAAGGTGGGTGATTTTTCTCCCTTACTCCCCTGCTTGTTTATTTTGGGGTAGCGTTGAGACTGGCGGCAAAATTGGGTGGCAGAATCACCTGGTCATTGCTGGCTGGGATATCAGGCTGAGTTACCCTAGCATTGTTAAGTGTAATTGCATTTGCGGCGCTATCAACCGTTATTTTGGCGGAACTACCTTCAAGAGTTTTGACTTGTCCAGATGTCAATTGTTTGGAGGTAATTCGACCAGGTATGACGTGGTAGGCAAGAAGTTTGCTATGTACGGGGATGTATGAAAGACAAAAAAGGTAATGGATAAAAGGTTTTTACCTAATTACTCATTACCTATTATCAACCTCATAATTCATCAGGTATTGATATTAAATGTCTAAATCGGTGAAGTTGAGTTTAGAACCGTAGGTTTCGATAAATTCGCGTCTAGGTGCGACACGATCGCCCATTAAAATGGTAAAAATGCGATCGGCTTCTGCGGCATCTTCAATTTCTACTTGCTTGAGGGTGCGCCTTGCTGGATCCATTGTGGTTTCCCAGAGTTGTACAGGCATCATTTCACCCAAGCCTTTGAAGCGCTGGATGTTGTAGTTGGCGTTGCTGGGAAACTTGGCTATTTCTTGTTGCAATTCGCGGTCATCATAGCAATATTTTGGTTCACTACGTCCTCGTTCTAATTTGTATAGTGGGGGACAAGCAATATATATAAAGCCTTGTTCGATGAGCGATCGCTGATAGCGATAAAAGAATGTTAACAGCAGTGTGCGAATGTGTGCCCCATCGACATCGGCGTCGGTCATGATGACTATGCGGTGATAGCGGAGTTGGGAAGCATCAAATTCTTCACCCTTAACACCCAAACCAAGTGCTGTAATTAAGGCTTGCACCTCGTTATTTTTGTAGATTTTGGCGTCGTCGGTTTTTTCAATGTTAAGGATTTTACCACGTAGGGGCAAAATAGCTTGAGTGCGGCGATCGCGTCCTTGTTTGGCACTCCCACCTGCGGAGTCGCCTTCTACAATATAGATTTCTGATTCGCTGGGGTCACGAGAACTACAATCAGCCAATTTACCAGGTAATGGCGAAGATTCCAGTACTGATTTTCGCCGCACTAACTCTCGTGCATGACGAGCTGCTTCTGCGGCTTTGAAAGCTTGGATGGCTTTATCTAAAATAGAATCAGCAATGCCGGGGTGAAATTCTAGGTATTCGGTAAGCACTTCTCCCACTAGAGAATCGACAATCCCTCTAACTTCAGTGTTACCGAGTTTAGTCTTGGTTTGTCCTTCAAATTCTGGGTCGGGGACTTTGACGGAAATAACGGCTGTCAAACCTTCGCGGACGTGTTCACCGCTGAGGTTGGGTTCATTGTCTTTGATTTTATTGCGTTTGCGGGCGATCGCATTTAATGTTCGAGTCAGAACCGCTTTCAAACCTTCTAGGTGCGTTCCACCATCAACGGTACGAATATTATTGGCAAAGCCCAACACATTATCTGTGTAAGCGTCAGTACACCATTGTAAAGATACCTCTATTTGAACGTTGTTGCGTTCTCCTTGGACATAAATAATTTCCTCATGCAGCGGTTGCTTTTCGCGGTTCATGTAGGCAATATATTCGCGAATACCACCCTTGTATTCATAGGATTCTACCTTGGGCGTATCGCTTTTGAGTACTTCTAGACGATGGTCTGTAAAAGTAATTTTGACTCCAGCATTTAAATATGCTAATTCTCGGAGACGACTTGATAAAGTAATGTAATCAAACTCAGTACCAGTCGTGAAGATTTGCACATCTGGCTTGAAGGTGACTGAAGTTCCGGTTCTGGCTTCTTTGTCAGGCTTGGCTTGTAGTTCAGTAACTGGGACACCCCGCTCATAACGCTGGGTATGAACTTTTTTATCTCGCCAAACAGTAACTTCTACAATCTCAGATAGGGCGTTAACTACGGAAATACCAACCCCGTGTAATCCTCCAGAAACTTTGTAGCCGCCGCCGCCAAACTTACCACCAGCGTGCAATACGGTTAAGACAGTTTCCAAAGCCGATTTCCCCGTGCGCGAGTGAGTATCGGTGGGAATGCCCCGACCATCATCTGTTACGGTTACAGAACCATCGGCGTTGAGATCTACTTCTATGTGAGTGCAGTAACCTGCTAAAGCCTCATCAATAGAATTGTCTACCACCTCGTAAACTAAATGGTGGAGTCCTCTAGGGCCAGTGGAACCGATGTACATCCCTGGTCGTTTGCGGACGGCTTCCAGACCTTCCAGAACTTGAATCTGATCGGCACTGTAACTGCTCGTCATGAAAATTCTCCTGCTGCGTCGTGGGGTTAAAATCGCCCAAAGGCAAATAAAAGTCAAATCACTCCAAAATTGTAGCACAAAAGCCTTGGTGGCGTCTGTAGGGCAATTTTATGGGAGGTTTATGTGGGGGTTGGAGTGGAGGAGTAGGGAGGAGCCACTGCGGTCTTGGGGTCTCCCCAAGTGGAGCAACTGCCGTCAAGTGGCGTTAGGGAGTAGGGAAATAACCATTAATAACTAAACAAATGACCAATGATTAAACTAATTGTGATTTGTGGGGCAACGGCGACGGGGAAATCGGGGTTGGCTTTGGCTTTGGCGATGCGGTTGGGTTGTGTGATTTTGAGTGCTGATTCCCGTCAAGTGTACCGCAAGTTTAATATTGGTACAGCAAAACCAACCATAACTGAACAAAAATTAGTACCGCACTATTTAATAGATATCTGCGATCCTAGAGACACGATGACGGTAGCAGACTACCAAGAGCAAGCACAAGCCTTAATCGCATCTATTCCTGTGTCGCCTCTGTTTTTAGTTGGGGGTACTGGTTTATACATACGTTCGATTGTTCAAGGCATGAAGATCCCTAGAGTTGCACCACAGATGGAATTGCGATCGCAACTCGAATCTTTAGATCAAATTCAACTCTACGCAATGTTACAACAAGTTGATCCCGTTGCAACACAAAAAATTCATCCTCACGATTCTGTGCGGACTTTGCGGGCGTTGGAGGTATTTTATGTAACGGGATATTCTATTTCTCAACAGCAAGGGGAAAATCCACCAAATTACCCAATTTTGCAAATTGGCTTGGATTGTGATGTTGCCAAGTTAGGCGAGCTTATTCACAAGCGCACTGAGCAAATGATAGCAAATGGTTTAGTTGCTGAGGTGGAATATATTTACCAAGAATATGGTGCTGATTTGCCTTTATTAAATACCTTGGGTTATCAAGAAATCAAGCAATATTTAGCAGGGGATATTTCTTTAAATCAGGCAAAAGAATTAATCGTTTTACATACACGGCAATTTGCTAAGCGACAGCGTACTTGGTTTCGAGCATATCCACAAATTGAGTGGTTTGATGCAGATAATTCTGATTTATTAAATCAAGTTTGGCAAAGAATAAATGAGTTTATCGGTTGCCCTAGCGCATGACAATTTTTTGCTCACGCCAAGACGCAAAGGTAAAAAGTTATTTGCGTCTTGATAAGTGTTTTAAATAATTCGTAATGACGCGACGCTCCTATGTCGCTCTAAGCGAAGCTATGCCGTAGGCTTTACGCTAACGCTATCGAGGACTCGCTACCGCTACGCTAACGTAATTCGTAATTAAAGAGTATCGGGATCAATGCCCATAGCTCGTAATCTTTGTGCGAGTAATTGGGTACGTTGTTCTGCCTGTTCGGCACGCTGGCGTTCCTGTTCGGCACGTTCATCTCCAGTTGACAAAACAGTATTATCTTGGTAGCACCAGCGCAACCAAGTATCTTGCCTGCCTTCAAATTCACCTTGCCACAGAGTTATACCCAAACCAACTTGTTCTAACCAAGTTTCCGAAGTTTCAAAGTAGCGTCTTCCCCTAAGTTCATAGACACGCAGTACTTTTTCTCCTAATTGCTGATTTGGGTCATATACGATATAGTAACTAGCGCGCATGTGTTCATAAATTTGCAGTTTTTTTCCTAGTTCATCACCTTCTTGATTAGAAACAATTTCGATGACAACTTCTGGAGGTTTGCCAAACCGCCAAACCATATAACAACGATTTTGTTTTGCCCACCAATTTTCAGGCGCTTGGACATCTAAGCTGAGAAAAATATCAGGCACAATTGCAGGCTGTTCGTCTGCATGATAAACACCAACATTAGCTGCTGCTAAAAATATCTGGTTTTTTAAAGAACTGTAAAGAGAACCAACTAACAGACGTTGTTGTTTTTCAGATGCAAAATTGTCCACAGGTGTATCGTCTTCGGTGACTAGCTGGTTGGCATCTGGTACATAGTAATCATCATCATTGATTAAAAGTTGCTCAACCATGATTTTATCCAGTATTTGAGGGCGTTATTTTTATATTAGTTTAAATTTATTTATTACTTGAGAGTCTGATTGAGTGGGAAATCAAAGGATGCGATCGCCTAGTCATGGCATAGTAGCAAAGTCGAGATAATGCGACAATAGTAATCACAATGATTAACCATACCTGTAACAAAACTATGACAGACGCAAACAAAAATTAATCCCTTACTTGTACTGGATTTCAGAAATTTGTGATCATCTACCTTAACTATAAAAAACTATGCTTACCCAAGATAAAAAACAACGCAACTGGCAACCAATAATTAAAGCATTCGAGGCTGTACTTGGCAAAAATGGTGTAGTGCAACGTCGTGAAGAATTAATTACTTACGAATGTGATGGTTTAACTAGCTATCGCCAACGTCCAGCTGTGGTGGTGTTACCTAGAACTACAGAACAAGTTGCCCAAGTGGTAAAAATATGCAACCAATATTCTGTCCCTTTCATCGCCCGTGGTTCTGGTACTGGCTTATCTGGCGGTGCGTTGCCATTAGAAGATTCTGTTTTAATTGTGACTTCCTTGATGCGGCAAATCCTGAATGTTGATTTGGACAATCAGCGTGTTATAGTCCAACCAGGAGTAATTAATAGTTGGGTAACACAAACTGTTAGTGGTGCTGGATTTTACTACGCACCCGACCCCTCTAGTCAGATTATTTGTTCTATTGGGGGCAACATTGCCGAAAATTCTGGTGGAGTACATTGTCTGAAATATGGTGTTACTACTAACCACGTTTTAGGATTGAAAATTGTCACACCTGAAGGAGAAATTGTTGATTTGGGTGGACAAATACCGGAAATGCCGGGTTATGACTTAACAGGTATTTTCGTAGGTTCTGAAGGGACTTTAGGTATTGCGACAGAAATTACTTTGCGAATTCTCAGAAGCGCAGAATCAATTTGCGTACTGTTGGCAGATTTTACTAGTATTGAAGCTGCTGGAGCGAGTGTTTCGGATATCATCAGCGCTGGGATTATTCCTGGTGGTATGGAAATGATGGATAACATTAGCATTAATGCTGTTGAAGATGTTGTTGCAACTAATTGTTATCCCCGCGATGCGACTGCGATTTTATTAGTAGAAATCGATGGCTTAGAAGTAGAAGTTGCCGTCAATAAACAACGTATTACTAAAATTTGTAAAGAAAATGGAGCGCGTAATATCACCAGTGCTAGTGATCCAGAAACTAGATTGAAATTGTGGAAAGGACGCAAAGCTGCGTTTGCAGCTGCGGGACATTTGAGTCCAGATTATTATGTGCAAGATGGTGTTATTCCTCGGACTCAATTACCTTATGTTCTGCAAGAAATTGAAAATCTCAGTCAAAAATATGGTTATGCGATCGCTAATGTTTTTCATGCTGGCGATGGCAATCTTCACCCCCTAATTCTTTTTGACAATTCTGTACCTGGGGCATTAGAAAAAGTCGAAGAAGTTGGTGGAGAAATTCTCAAACTTTGTGTAAAAGTCGGTGGCAGTATTTCTGGTGAACACGGCATTGGTGCCGATAAAAAGTGCTACATGCCAAATATGTTTAGCCCTGCTGATTTAGAAACTATGCAATGGGTGCGGCAAGTATTTAATCCCAAAGGTTTGGCAAACCCAGAAAAGATATTTCCTACTCCACGGACTTGTGGTGAATCAGCAAATGCATTAAGTGTCAAGCAGTTTGAAGGAGTAGAAAGATTTTAAGCAATAAAAATGCCAGATAAGTAGAGACGCGCCATGGCATGTTTCTACTTATCAAAACCTATTGGTCTAAATAGTGGTATCGCGGCGATCAATAATAGTTACTGGTGAGTTATTTTCAGCTGTCCTAGCAGGGTTATTGTGATTAATTTCAGCAGCATTGGGTGAGTCAAAAATACTAAACTGCTGAATATCCCGATTTCTCAAAATAGTTTCAGCACGTCGTACTTCTTCATTGGTACCTTTGATAATTACTAAATAATCACCACGGGATAATCCCTCATTGTAAACTCTGGCTTGTTCTTCAGACATTTCTAAACCCGTCAGCCCACCCAACAACCCACCAGCCGCTGCGCCAATACCGGCACCAGCAGCGGTTGTAGCCAGGGTAGAGGCTATTTCACCAGCGAATAGTATCGGCCCTACACCAGGAATCGCTAAGGTACTTAAACCCACAATTAAACCAGTTATACCTCCTAATACAGTACCTGTAACGGCTCCAGTAGCAGCTTTTTCATCGGCTGGATTAGTGAACTCTGGTGAGGAAACATCACGATTCTTAGCAATTACAGAAACTCTATCCATCGGAAAACTAGCATCTTTGAGCGCGGAGAGTACATACTCTACATCACTACGTTGAGAAAATAAGCCAACTGCTCGCTGACGATCGCTCACAACCATTTTTTTCGCCTTTGTTTAGAGAAAACAATCAAGAAAGCACAAAATAAATACTTTTCCTTCTTTACTATTTGCGTCTAAATTTGTTTAACTTTCATCGACCGCAGGTGTAAGCTATGTATCTATCGGTAGATGGTTTATGTGAGAAACTGGTTAGTAGAAATTGGAAATTGGGAATTAAGAGAACGCGAGGAGTGTAAATGAAAGTTTCTCCGCGTCCCCGCGTCTTCCCCCGATATCAGGGGAAATTGCCCCTAAAATGTTCGGTTCTACGCCTGTCACTAGTACACAAATAACTATAACCTCGTATTAGTAGCAAAATGCCTACCTTAAATGCTGTTAGTCGCTCTTCAATTAAGGGGTAAAAACCTGTGTACGAATGGATATTGCCAAGTTTGAGCGAAATTTTAGCTGAAAGTCAAGCAAGTGTGACTGAATGTTTACCTGTCAAAGCAGAGCGACAGTGGCGTGTAAGTCTGGCAGCTACAGAGCATCTGCTACTGAATACTTTAGCAACTGATTCAGCCGATACAACTCAGGGGTTAGTCTTAACTGCACCAGCACCATTATTTAGTCAGCCAGAACTAACTCAAAGTTTACAAACAGTAACTTTTACAGCCAAACCATTTAACCCGTTGGCACTGATGCCTTTTCAGATGCCAACAGCGATCGCTACAGCAGATGATATTCCCCAAGAGTCGGTACTGCCTTTACTACCTGCCGATCCTCTGGCGTCTGAACAGTTTTGCTTGGTGTTCACAAATAAATTTAGATTAGTGCTAGTTTTAGCAGAACACAAGAACGGTAAAAAAGTATTTTCATTTTCCTTTGAGCCGGAAGTAGTTCAGCAAGCATGGCGATCGCTTGGCGCACGCGTTATACTAACTAACCCAGAATATTTTGCTGAACTGGATACATTAATACAAAATTATTGTCCAGTAGCACCAGATTACCGTATAGTCATGCAGTTTAGCCGACTACTCCTTGAGGAAGTATCAGAGGACTGGGGACTAGGGACTGGGGATTGGGGACTAGGAAGAGGTAGAGCGGAAGGAAACAGGGAGCAGGGAGCAGAGAATTATGTTCTATCACCTACTACTGCTAGTTACTCTGTTTGTTCCCCAATTCTCCATGAGCTGAGCGAAGTTGTACCCCTACGGGGAAGCAAGCTACGTGAAGCGTCTGCGACAGGAGAAGCCCAATCCTCAGTACCCGATGTAGAATTACTCCAAGCTTTTGCTCACGAAGTTCGCACTCCTCTAACAACGATTCGGACTATGACTCGCCTACTCCTGAAACGAAGAGATTTGCCTGCAAATGTGATTAGTCGTTTAGAAATTATCGATCACGAGTGTACCGAGCAAATTGATCGCATGGAGTTGCTGTTTAAAGCGGCGGAACTGGAAACTAGCGCTGCTGTTAAATCTTCAAAAACTCAACTCACACCGATGTCTTTAGATCAAGTGTTGCAACAAAGCATTCCTCGTTGGCAGCAAGCAGCACAGCGGCGGAACCTGACGCTGGATGTTGTTTTACCTCAACAACTGCCCACGGTAGTGAGCAACCCCACTATGCTAGATCGGGTATTAACGGGTTTGATGGAGAATTTTACCCGCAGTTTACCCTCTGGTAGCCACATTCAAGTCCAGGTTATCCCAGCAGGCGATCAACTCAAGTTACAGTTATCGCCCCAGCCTCACTGCAAAGACACAAGCAAAACGTCCACATCTGCAACACCAATTCGCAAAGCCCTTGGTCAATTACTGATGTTCCAACCAGAAACAGGTACGATTAGTTTAAATATCTCTGCAACCAAGCATCTATTTCAAGCGATCGGTGGGAAGTTGATTGTACGTCAACGTCCACACAATGGTGAGGTATTAACTATTTTCCTACCTTTAGAAGTTAACAATTAAGTAATTCGTAATGACGCTCGAGGACTCGCTACCGCTGACGCTTGAGGACTCGCTAACGCTAACGTAATTCGTAATTAAATTTTGTAATGGGGATGGACTTTTGCAAGAAGTCTACTGACAGATTATTGCTTTGAAATGAAGGTACAGATTTTGGTGAGTAAAACCACAGGCGATCGCCACCTCACTCTGTATCAACAAAACGACTAGTGGTAGTTTGGAGTTATCTACCATCGCTGACTTGTGTCGTTGGCTATTCTTGACAAGTTAGCTGTTCTTGAATTGAAGCACAACGAAATGTCAGCCACACGTCAGTCCTGGTCTAACCTTCAGCCTATGCCTGCTCAACGCTCTGCGCTTTCCCTACAACGAGAATTTACAGAGCAGGAGTATGAACTTATCTGCCGTGGCTTGATTCCAGAGCGTATGGAAGATAAGTGGTTTATCTTCGTTGAGGGGGATACCCTTTACATGCATCGAAGTTGGACAGGATATTGTATTTATCGACTCAGTTTCATCAGAGATGACACAATATACGTAGTAGGCGATGCCTTCGTCAATCGCGATACCAGCCAGTATTCTGGAATTGACGATCGCTACGATGAAAGATTGGTGATGTTTCTCATTGATAGCTTGCTGCTTGGAGAACACTCCCCGTTACCGATCACGGCTCATGTGCCAGCAGGCATTGCTACAGAACTGCATCTTCACCATGTTGTAGGGGCGGGGCAAAGAGCAGAAGAAATACCAAAGGAGATCACAATCTTGGGAATACTGGGGTGGTTGTGGCGGTGGCTGCTATGGCTCGTCAAGAACTGATTACTCAATAATTCGTAATTCGTAATTCATAATTCGTAATTAAAAAAGGAATCGCAAAATGTCCTCTTTATGTGAATGGTATGCTGTTGGCTTTGATGACAGTGCGATCGCGTTGCAAGTGAATCCACCAAACGGTATCGCTTGGCAAGAGACGATTCAATGGGAGCGAATTATCCGGGTCTGCTTTCAGACTGGAGACTGGTCAGAGTCGGATGTCATTTATATCTTCACAGACGAGCGACCAGAAAGTTATGTCATTCCAACTGAAGCCCAGGGTGGACAAGCATTATGGTACAAAATCCTAGAGCGAAAGTTATTTGATGCCGAACTGGCTATTGAGGCAGCGACAACGACAAACGAGCTGTTTTGTTATCCACTTTTCACATTACCCACGTTAGAGAATCGCTAAGGCATCAAGTAAAAATAAGTAGTGCGAGCATCTTGCTCGCGCGGGCAAGATGCCCGCACTACAAATATTAAATTGTTCAACTTATTTTTACACGAATCCTAAGCGAGTAAAACCAGGGAGATGACTATGAATCCTGATCAAAGGCTTTCTGACATCCGTTACGACCTCAAGACTGCACTGGATAGCGAGGAAGAATATCTCGAAGAGGGTGCGATGGGTACTTATTGGCCGAAGTCATACGCTACGTATGCAGCCGAACAACTCAAAAGTTTGTTCAAAGCTTCTGAGCCAACCACCGCAGAAATTGCTTGTTGTGTGGAAGCGATCTCTGATCCTGAACGAATCAGCAAAGGCAGATCTAAAAAATTGCTGCTCCAGCTTGGAGAACAAAGCCGCCCCATTCTCGATGCACTTGCCAATTCAACCGACCCTCAACTCCGCATTTTTGCCGTCGAAACTGCCAATACATCCGTCAATCCGTCATACTTCAATCCTCTGTACTGGGGTATAAATTTAGAGCAGCAGCTACTCAACGACCCAGACGAAAATGTCCGAATTGCCACAATCTTAGCTTTGAAGCCGGCGATCGCTCATAATGCCAGATATATACAAATGAGTCTTCAAAAACGTATCAACAATGGGATGACCAATTTATTTCACCAGCTTCTTGCTCGACTGAATGATACTTCAGCAAAGGTGCGTACCGCAGCAGCAGAAGTTCTGTGTGTTTGGAAAACTGCTATATAAACCCTAAAAAAGTCTAGACATTTACAGGACTTACTTCAATGGGAGCATGGGAGCGGTTATCCCTCAGTAAGCTTTCACGATCAAGCCATATCAACTTAGAACAACCTCCACAATGGTTGTGTTGCGTTCTTAGAGGTTGTTTGAAAAGTCTAAATTAATACTAACCCCGGCGATTAGAAATCGCGACTATACAGACAAAACCCACCTCCGTGTTTTCTACGGAGGTGGACTTCGCTTGTGTAGTAGCGAATTATATTCACCCAAAACTTTTAAAACATCCTCTTAATTACGAATTACGTTAGCGTTAGCGTTAGCGAAGCGGTAGCGAGTCCTCGAGCGTCAGCGGTAGCGAGGTACGAGCGTCATTACGAATTACGAATTACGAATTATTCATTGTCGCTCCTTGAGTGTCTTTAATACTTGGCAATTGCACTGTAAAACTAGAGCCTTCATGTAGTTTACTCTTAACAAAAATAGAACCACCACAACGTAAAAGTACCTGCTGTACTATGGTTAATCCCAAGCCAGCACCGCCATGATCTTCTGTTACACCTGTACGTACTCGGTAAAAGCGGTCAAAAATTTTGGGAATTTCGTTTTCGGCAATGCCTATGCCCGTGTCGCGAAATTCCAATTGAACATAATCGCCATGAACGCGGGCACGCACCCATACTTGACCACCGTTAGGGGTAAATTTAATACTGTTGTGCAATAAATTAATGACAATTTGCCGCAGTCCGCCACTGATACACTGAACGGCAGGAAGTTCTGTGGGTACAGTGTAGGCTAGCATAATTCCTTTTTCTTGAGCTACAGGTTGGTAAGTGCTGACTACTCCAGGTACAATATCGCAAAGACGTACTGACTCTAAGGTTGTCTCATCTAAACTACGCTCTAACTGTACTAAATCCAATAAACCCGTAATCAAAGAATTTTGGCGATCGCACTGAGTATTTAGCATCTGTAAATAACGCTGTCGCTGTGGGGGTTTAAGATTAGGAGAATTCAACAACGAGAGCGCTGTCTTCATGTGGGTTATGGGTGTACGCAGTTCCTGACAGACATTTTTTAAGTACTCATCTTTGATTTGCTCTTTATTTTGTAAGTCTTGATTTTTTTGCTCCAATTTAGTAATCCGTGCGGTCATGATTTGACGATTAATTTCGTCTTGTCGCTGGAGTTGTTTTGCTAACAATTGAGTTATTAATGCTGGTTCTGGCGCACTAGGGCAAATAAAATCAGCAGGTACGATTGGGGATGCCGCTGGTACAGTTGCTTGTTGCATACCATTTAGTACTTGCTGAATTATTCTGCCATCAACGGTCGTAAGCATCAGCAATTTTTGGGTTTGATTATTTCCCTCTTCAACGGGTTGGTTTTTATTTTTTTTCGACGGCCGATGAGCTAAAATTAAACTGCTAAATTGTGGCGACAACACCATCAAAAAGTATTCCCGCTGTAATTGACTTTGTTGTGGTAAAAGAATGTGGACATAAGGAAGAGATGAAGGGGATAAAGCAGATGAGGAAGTATTTTCTTCCCTTGCTTGTTGATCCTCTACCGCTTCCTTATCTTCCTCTTTCTGAGTTTCTTCAACTTGACAACTATAAATCAGGCTAGACACACCAACTGAGAGTTTATAGCGTGTTAGTTCTGATTGCCAAATTTTTTCTGGTGGTAGCTTCACCCACAAAGTTGCTGCAATCTGCTGTTCAATGAGTAAATCAATATGAACTCTCAGCAGCGATAGCAGAGTAGGAAGACTGACAGACAGTGGTTGAGGAGGCGCTTGCACTCCCAAAGCCAACTGATAAATTGACAGATCCTTAGCCAGAGTAAAATTCATGATTCCAGCAAAATAAGGAACATAGAGAAGGATGAAGCAAGAAAGGTGCTGATTTAGATTTTCACCTGTATGTGTGTATTTTTTCCAAAATATCCATGTAAATACACATGGGGAATTGGGAATGGGGAATTGGGAATAGTCATTTGTCATTGTTTATTCTCCGCGTCCCCGCGTCCCCGCGTCCCCCTCATTTTTGAATTTTGAATTGTTACCCCCTCACTCCTAACCCTTAGCCTGTAGGGCATCACGCGCATGTTCTCGGTCGTCGAAGTGGATTTTTTCGGTACCAAGAATTTGGTAGTCTTCGTGACCTTTGCCGGCAAGTAATACGCCATCACCGGGTTGTGCTTGGAGGATGGCGGTACGAATGGCGGTAGCGCGATCGCCGATCACAATCGGCTGTATTGTTGTGGGTATTCCTGCTAAAATGTCCTCTAAAATTCGTTCTGGGTTTTCTGTGCGGGGATTATCTGATGTGACAACTGCTACATCAGCTAATTCGGCGGCGATTTTACCCATTTTCGGGCGTTTGGTGCGATCGCGATCGCCACCACACCCAAACACGCAGATCATCCTACCAGGAATAAACGGACGTGCAGCTTTGAGCAAGTTCTCCAAACTATCCGGGGTATGAGCATAATCTACAATCACGCTGATATTTTGCTCAGAACTAATTTGTACCCGTTCCATGCGTCCGGGAACTCCCGGAAACTCAGGTATCACAGATGCTACTAACTGCAAATCTAGCCCTAAGTGTAAAACTGCTCCTACCGCCGCTAAGAGATTTTCTAGATTATACTGCCCTACCAGGGGTGAGCGAAAAGCTACATCACCTTTTGGTGTATGCAATTTACCGCTGACACCATGAGGTTGATAATTCAAGTCACTCATCCATAAATCAGCACTGGCATCATTGACGCTGTAACTCCAAACCCGTTCTGAATCTAAAGATGCAATCAATCGCTTGCCGTAAGAGTCATCAGCATTAATGATTGCCCGTCCTTTAAGATAGTCAGGACTAAACAACAGCGCTTTGGCATGAAAATAATCTTCCATGTTGTGGTGATAATCCAAATGGTCTTGGGTGAGATTGCTAAACACCCCCACCTCAAACTCACATCCGAAAATTCGGCCCTGTGCCAAAGCATGAGAACTGACTTCCATCACCCCAAACTCACAACCAGCACTCACAGCCTCCGCTAGTTGCTGTTGTAGTTCCACAGCAAACGGCGTAGTGTGAATAGCAGTTTGTTCAAAACCAGCCCAACGAGTATAAAGAGTTCCCATCAAAGCTGTAGATTGATTGGCTTTGTTAAGCAGAAATTCAATTAAGTGAGTAGTTGTAGTTTTGCCATTAGTTCCAGTTACCCCCACCAGTTGGAGTTTTCGCCCTGGATAATCGTAAAAAGCAGATGCAATCTGGGCACAAGCTTTAGTCATGTTACTGGCGCTGACCACAACAGCCTCAGATGTGGGAGGATGTTTTTGGATGGCATCAGGAGAAACGATCGCCGCTACAGCACCGGATGCGATCGCACTTTGCCAAAATTCTCCACCATCTACCCGTGTTCCTGGCATCCCAATAAATAAATCTCCCACACCACAAGCATGGGAATTCGTCTTCAAACCCTTAACTTCCGTATCTGCCAAAGCCAACTGGTTAGGCAATTGCTCAACACTGTCTACTACTGCTAGTAATTCCCGCAATTTCATCTTGTGAACCTCGTCACACGCTTCTCTTGCGCCTATTCTGCATTATTTTTTTATTCTTGGATATATTTACATAGCATTTGCTCCAACTGTTGCACGCTAGCACGCGGAGAAGGACGCGGCAAAAGTATTTCCCTCACCTCCTCCTTGGCGTCCTCCGTGCCTTGGTGAGTCCAGCCCCCGTCTTGGCGGTTTCCGTCACGATAGCGCAGCGTTAGCGAGTCATCGAGCGTCTGGGGGACTGGTGTTAGCGTAGCGTTAGCGACCTTAGGAGCGTCACCCGTTCGCGTAGCGTCTCCGACAGGAGAAGGGCGGTTCGATAAATAAACTACAGGCACCTCATACTGATACATTTGAAACCAATCTTCACGAGTCGTAATATCTCTAACTTCTAACCCTAGAGACTCAAAACTTCCCATCTCAATAATTTTTTCTAGCTTTTCCTGCAACCCTTCGCACAAATGACATCCAGGTTTACTGTATAAAATTAACTGCATTTTCTCAAGACCAATACTGCCATGTTCAAAAGACCTAATACATATCATCCTTGCAAGTCATAATAATATGCATAATTCTAGTTATAAGGTTGCTAATTTTAAATTGGAGCGAAGCGACCATGACTCAAGTTAAATCTCAAATCACGCTACAAGAATTTCTTGCCCTACCAGACGGGGATATCACCTACGAATTAGTCGATGGCCAGCTCAAACCCAAAATGGCACCAAAAAGATTTCATTCCAGGCTAATAGGCACAATTTATACACTTGTAACACCGTGGGCGCAAAATCGCGGTGAAGTTGGTATCGAGTGGGCAGTCACTTCAAAACGTAAAGGTCGAGATTGGGTACCAGTGCCAGATTTACTTTATGTTTCCTACTCTCGATTCAAGAGTGATGTCATTGAGGACGAAGCTTGTTCGATACCTCCAGACTTAGTGATTAAAATTATCTCTTTTGATCAAAGCTTCGGAGAAATGAGCGCCAAAGCCACAGACTATCTCAATGCAGGCGTAATGAGAGTTTGGGTTGTAGATCCAAAATCTAAAACAGTGACTATTTTTTATCCTGATGCACCACCTCAAACAAAAAGTGATGTAGATAGTTTAGAAGATTCCTTACTTGAAGGATTGCAAATTACACCACAACAAATTTTTCAACAAGCAGGAATTCCTTAACAAGGCTGATTTTATTTTCTGATTATAGGAGCGATCGCCTGATGTATCTTTTGTAAAGGCTGACCGATTGAAGAAGACCAAACGCAACTTTGTAGAGATGGTTCCCGACTTAATGGTTAAGGTTAAATCTAAAACAGACAGAATCAAACCACTTGAAGAAAAGATTCAGCTATTCTTGCAACTTGGGTCTGTAGTCGGTATGCTGATTGACCCTGATAAATTGACAGTTACGGTTTATCGGTTAAGCAATATTGCAGAATGGCGACACACTTGCATTACCTGACTTGCTACCAGGTTGGGAACTGGCAGTATTAGAACTATGGCCACCTGAATTTGAATAAGTTACTCTGACAATGAAATTGCAAATTTAGCCCTTGGTGTTGATCAGGGGCTTAGTTATGTTTGTGACATTTTTGAGTGCAATAATTTTGGATTATACAATCTTTTATTGTTTCGGTAATTACGTAGATAAACATAAGCTAGAAAGATTTTTTACCGGGGTGATAGGTCAGCATTAGAGAGTGGGTAAGTTACATCTAGAACTCAGCAAGTCACTTTTACATCCCGAATTTACCGGAGAGACCCATCATGCTTAAGCCAGAATTACAAGCCAAATTTCTAAATCACCTCAGCAATCGTAAGAATAAGAACGAAGAAGGTTTTACACTAATTGAACTACTGGTTGTAGTAATTATTATCGGTGTATTAGCTGCGATCGCGCTGCCTTCACTATTAGGTCAAGTTAACAAAGCCAAGCAATCAGAAGCAAGAAACTACACTGGTACAGCTAACCGTTCTCAACAAGCCTTCTTCCTAGAATATCAAAGGTTTGCCACTGACCTTTCTGAATTACAAGTAGGAATTAAAACACCATCTGATAATTACACTTATGATATCAAAACTGCTAATGGCAGTGGTAGTGTCGCTAGTGTTGCACAATTTAGAGGAATAGCTAGTAAAGCTGCACTTAAATCTTATTATGGATTAGTAGGTACGCAACTAGGAGATAGTGCTACTTCTGAGGCATTAACAGTAGCAATAGCTTGTGAGTCGAAAGCTCCTTCTCAGTCTGTAGATCCAATCAGTACATTTTCTTCAGTTTGTGACTCGACAGGTTATGTTTCTCTGTCTAGGTAAAAAAATACAAGAGTTTTGCTGCTCATAAGTGTGAGCAGCATCGCATCAAAAGTTTTGTTTAATTGGGTAATGTTTTTAAACATTGCCCAATTTTTGCAATTTCCTGAAATTGAGATTATCTATCTGACAACTTTCTCACATCTCCCTAATATTTGAAATTTAACTATGCTCTCTTTAACCTCCTCAAGCCAATGGCATCTGCGTACTGAAAAATATTTACTAGCAGGAAATTACAACCAAGCTGCTAGTCTTTATGAAGAAGCAATTACCATAGAGCCTGATGTTAAATCATACTATTGGTATTTAGGATTAATGTTACTCTTGCAAGGGCAAGATGTAGAAGCCCAAACAACTTGGTTAATGGCAATAATGGCAGGAGAGCCAGAACAAGTTGAAGTTTGGAATACCGAATTAGTTGAGGTTTTACAAACAGAAGCTCAACGCCAGGAAAAGTTAGAAGAATATTTTACAGCTGAGAAAATTCGCCAAAATATTAAAGAAATTTTTCCTCAAGATATTCACAATCTATTGCATCTACTACAACTAGCTATCAAGTTAGAAATTTATACAGGTCAAAATTTACAAGAACTAGGGATAATTGAAATTCTCAAATCTGAGTCAAGGGTCGAAGTTAACTTAAAACTTTTGATGGAAGCTCTGAATACCGTTTTAGATTATGCACCAGCTCATCCCTCAACCCTAGATTTTGTCGAAGCTTGTTTACCATATTGCAAAAACAACACACAAGCTTTACTAATTACTTTATTGCCTGCTGCCTTAGAAATTGGTTATTCTCAAAAGCAATTTGGTATTGCAGTACAGTTATGTGAGCTTTATTTAAAAATAAGTCCTCAGAATACAGAAGTTATCGGTCATTTAGCTAGTTTTTATCAAAATGCGGCTGAATATGAAAAAGGTATAGAAACTGCTAAATTATTCTTTTCACTAGTACAGGAATTAGCTGATCAAGTTTTTGCTAATCGTCAAATTCTCCGTGGATTAATGACAGCAGGTGGACATTGGGAAGAATCTTGCTCTGTGCATAAAAAGCAAGAATCATTGGTAAAATTGCTCATAGATGAAAAATCTACACAACTTGATACAGCTAAAATATCCAGATTATTTAATGCTAATTTCTTCACTCCATATATTGAGGACGACCCTTTAAAAAACCGTAGTATTCAAAATCAGTTAATGCAGCTTTGCCAAGCAAATATAGTTCAGAATGAACAAGAAACAATAAATCGATATTTTCAAGGTAATTTAGAAAGAAAAAAACACATTAAGTCGGCAAAACAATTAAAGATAGGATATCTATCACATTGCTTGAGGAGTCATTCTGTAGGTTGGCTAGCGCGATGGTTATTTCAGCATCATGACCGAGATAAATTTCAAGTTAATGGTTATTTTATTAATACCAATCCGGTCTGCGACCCTTTGCATGAATGGTATCTTACCAAAGTTGATAAGATTTACAAATCAAATGAGTCTTTGCAACTTGCTGAAGAAATTTATCAGGATGAAATTGATATTTTAATTGATTTGGATAGTATTACTCTAGATACTACCTGTGATGTTATATCTCTCAAACCTGCACCTGTTCAAGTTACTTGGTTGGGTTGGGATGCTTCAGGAATTCCAGCAGTAGATTATTTTATTGCTGACCCCTATGTTTTACCAGACTCAGCGCCAGAATACTACAAAGAAAAAATTTGGCGTTTACCTCAAACCTATATAGGTGTAGATGGTTTTGAAGTGAGTGTGCCTACAGTCCGTCGTGATCAATTAGATATTCCTGATGATGCAGTAGTCTATTTCTGTGGACAAAGAGGCTTTAAGCGACACCCAGATATTACCAGACTGCAATTGAAGATTCTTAAAGAGGTTCCTAATAGCTACTTATTAATTAAAGGAATATCTGACGAAGAATCTATTAAAAACTTTTTTGAAGAATTAACAGAAGAAGAAGGTATAAATTATTCAAAACTGCGATTTCTTCCCATCGTTATGTCTGAATCAATTCACCGAGCTAATTTAGGTATTGTCGATATAGTATTAGATACCTATCCCTACAATGGAGCTACAACAACCCTAGAAACATTGTGGATGTGTATTCCTATGGTGACGCGAGTAGGCGAACAATTCGCTGCGCGTAATAGCTACACCATGATGATGAATGCAGGCGTTACAGAAGGCATTGCTTGGACAGATGAAGAATATGTAGAATGGGGTGTGCGTTTAGGGAAAAATGCTGCTTTAAGACAACAAGTGGCTTTTAAGCTAAAAGCATCGCGGCAAACTGCGCCTTTATGGAATGGCAAACAATTTACTCGTGAAATGGAGAACGCTTACGAGCAAATGTGGCATAAGTATATTAGTGACAGTTAAAAATGAATATGGAGAAACAGAAATGTTTTTTAGGAAAGGGATAAGACTTAGCTTGTTTACTTGCAGAAGTAAGGTAATGTGTCAGCAGAAAGCATCGTAATATAAAAATAAGAAATATAATTATGGCTAGATATGTCTGCTAAAGATATTTTCCATGAAGTTGTTAAAACAGCTTTACGGAAGGATGGTTGGTATATTACTCATGACCCACTCTCAATTAGCGTAGGTGGCGTGAATGTATCTATTGATTTAGCGGCAGAAAGACTGATTGCGGCAGAACGGGAAGGAGAAAAAATTGCTGTTGAAGTTAAAAGTTTTTTGGAGAATTCATCTGCAATCTCAGAATTTCATACAGCATTAGGACAGTTTATCAACTATAGAGGTGCATTAAAACGACGACAGCCAGAGCGTGTTTTATATTTAGCAGTACCTTTAACAACTTACAAAACATTTTTTCAACTTGATTTTCCTCAAGCCATGCTCGAAGAGAATACAGTCAAAATGATTATTTATGATATAGAACAAGAGGTAATTGTCAAATGGAGAAATTAGCTCGATATCGCCAGATTATACAGCAGATATTAAAGGAATATACTAAGCAAAAACCCGCTAATGGAAATATAGAAGTTGAAAATATTTTTGACACAGAACGTGACCATTATCAAATAGTCCATGTAGGCTGGGAGGGACAGGATTGGGTACATAGTTGTATCATCCATATAGATATTAAAGGTGAAAAAGTTTGGCTCCAATGGAATGGCACAGAGGATGATGTTGCAGCAGATTTAGTTAATATGGGAGTACCTAAAGAAGATATTGTGCTAGGTTTTCAGTCTCCTTTTATGAGGAAATTTACAGAATATGCAGTGGGTTAATTTCAGATAATTTGTAAGTCTAAAGTAAAATCAACTAATAGGTCTTCTCCAGATAAACTTGTTGGAGACTCTAATACTTCTTTTAGTTGTCCTTGTCAATAAATTTCGACAAGACGTGTTTTTCTGTCTATAAGCCAACCTAGCTTGACTTCAGCATTCATACAGTTTGACGATATTGTTAAAGTTAATAGTGATAGCAGTCACGACAATAGAAGATATAAATGTGATCTTAAGATAGTAGCAATTATAGCTATGGTTTTATTGTGGCGATCGCTCATTACTATCTTACTGCAAGCGATAACTGCTTACTCAAGTTCAAAAAACTATATTATCCCTAACTTAGCTAAAACTATCTATTTTGTAGGCTGTTAGATGTTCAGCTTTTAAGTGAGCAATTATTTCTTTATTTTCAATTGCTAAAATAATTCGAGCATCGATTTTTGGTAAAATAATTTTCCATTGCTTCTCAGTTATCTGTCCTAGCAGAGATATTTGTGGGCCCTCTGTGATGTCTATATCTTCTTCCATTATCAAACTCATGGTTAAAGAAGACAAAAGCAAATTAGCTTCCTCTTCTGAAATATTGTGTATATCTATTAGAAGAGTTGTATGATTTTTATTTGGATGCGTAGCAAGAGTGGAAATCACGCTTGCTAGCTCTTGATATAGTAAATCTTCTGGCTGTGACCAGTCAGGGAAAATAATTAAATTAGTATTTCCTAAGCATAAATTTGGACTTAGGGAATCTATAAGATAGTTATTAAATATTTCTTGAAATAAGCTGCCTATTTTATCTGAGTAAGAACGGCTATCTAGAAAACTAGGATTACCCTGCATTTTATCTTTGATTTCGGCGCTCTTTTGTTGACGTAGCTCAGGGTTAGTACCAAGTGCGATCGCAAGTTTAATATAATCTTCTTCATTATTGGTAATTAAATCATATCTACCAAGCTCTCGTAAAAGTGATGCTCCTTTGCGAGAACGAGAAGTTTCTGTTTCCATTACCACCGTTGGTAAACCTACTTCTAAAGGATCTACCAGCGAAGTCATACCAGAATAAGGATAAGAATCTAAGTAGATATCGCTCAGTTTCAAATGTTCTTTAACATCTTCACGATTTGGTACTGGTTCAAGAATAAGCAACCTATCTTCATTAAGACCATATTGAGCAAAAGTATTAAGTATACGCTTACGAAATGCAATGCAGGGATAGGATGATGACCAATTAGGATTAAACGGATAAAGTAACAATAAAGAATTAGGTACACTAGCGATTATCTTTGCCCAAGTTACTTCTTGCTCTGGGATTATTTTGTAGTAATTAGCTCCCGAAGCATAAACTATTATATTATCATTAATTCCTAAACTTTGTCGACAAATATTTTTTGTAGCAAGTATTTGTTTTTCGGTTGCAAAATTAAAGCATTGGGGAGGACTATCTAATGTAATTAATTTTTCCGTGTAATGCTGTTGTGCATTACCTTCAATTTCAGAAAGCTTACTCGAAATATAATAATCTATGTGACGCATACCTGTTGTTACAGGCGAATTAGCATCAACTATCTGGATTCGAGCTAGCCTGTGCAAGGAAAGCAAAGTAATTTGATGAGTGACTGCGGTAATGTTTGTAGCAATAAACAGGATATCAAGGTCTACTTCTCGGATAGCTTGCACTTGAGCTATTAAATCTGCTGACAATTTAATAACGGTGTCAGCATGACCAACACAATACCGTTCTAAACGATGATTAGTCATGATAAATGTAAAAAACACTACCTCAAATAAATCTCTATTTAAATGTTCATACACAGACAAAGCAGCAAAAGTTTCCGTCTGTGGCAAAAAATGGCTAGCAAGAATTCCTACCTTAATTTTCGTTCTTTCAGGCGATCTTTCTGAAAAAGAATACTCAATATTATTAATAGTTTGTCGTAAGTATGATTCTATAATGTCTGCACGTTTAGTATAAATATCTTTGACATTTTCTTGATTAAAATATAAAGGAATAAAATTAGCTATTTGGGTAAAACATTCAGCAACATTACGCCACAATTCAACATGAGTATTATTGATAATATTCGTATGTAGATAGTTAATCCAATCTTCCATATACTTATAGTAACTATCTACTTCACCTCTCTCCTGAAAATAAAGAGGAGATTTTAAATTAAATTCGAGATAATCGTATAGTAGCCAGTTAGGAATTTGAGTCAAATCATACACTGGCGGTAACTGGTGAGGACGACAATATAGCATTGCTACTAACAGATATTGAATTGCATTCGATTCATCAAATCCTTTAGCAACTTTGGCTAATACTTCAGTAACAAAGCTTTGCTCGCTTTTTGTTAGTGATTCATACTTAATTCCAGTATTAAGTATTGCTTTGTAAGCTTCACCATATTTTGTCACATATAGCTTTTCAATCTGATTTTTTTCTGTAATTAGCAATATTTCAGCCATTTGCCTTCTTAAAGAACCTAATTCCTCTAGGTCAGATTGGGAAGTTTTGTTATTGTGATATTTTTCTAAAAGATTATTTAAATTATTAATTAATTGATAAGTTGTGATAAAATTATCTATTTTTACTTCTTCTATTAAAATATTTGATTTAGTTTCACTCTCAATAATCTGTTTCCAATTTGTTATTGCCTGTTTATTTTCGTATTCTAAAATAATTCTTGCTGTGAGCTTAGATAGTAAGGCTATCCACTGAATACTAGATAAAGAGCCTAATAAAGAAATTTCTAATCCTTCATTAATATCTATATCTTCTTGCATCAGCAAATTCATAGTTACACTAGATAGCAAGATTGCAGCGTCCTCGCTATTAGTATCGCTTGTATCGATAATTAATGTAATTTTTTGTTCATTTGAAGATGCTGCTAATTTTTTAATTACTTCTTGCAAATCTAAACTAATTAACTCTTCTGACTGTGACCAATCTGGGAAAATAATTAAATTAATCTCATTTAAATTTAGATATAGTATAGAAGCATCAATGAGAGTAGCACTTACAGTATTAGCCATTACTGACCAAGAAAACTTTTTCGCTTGTGCTAAACCCGCAGAAATTAATGATTGACGAACATTTGGTTTTTGTACTTCGCACAGTGCATTTGCTAGCCCATTTACATCATTATGATTGATATATATAGCTGCTTCGCCAGCTACTTCTGGAATTGAAGAATTAGGACAAGTAATTACAGGGCAGCCACAAGCCATTGCTTCAATTAAAGGCATTCCAAAACCTTCATATATAGAAGGATAAACTAGTGCAATAGCACCAGAGTAAGCTATTGCTAATTCTTCATCACTGAGTTGTAGTGTATGAACAGTACTGTCTGATGTGTAAGTTCTCACTTCAGGTGTTAATATACTACTACTTCCTGTTAAGATAATCTCAAACCCATAGCTGTTAGCAAGTTGTGCAAAAGCTTGGAAGAATAAAATAATATTTTTATTACGACCGCTAGTACCAACTAATAAGAAGTAAGGTTTAGTGATACCATACTTATTTTTGAAAGCATTAATAGTTGAAGTGTTAGCAGGTGACAGTGAGCTTTTAACTCCACAATAGGCTCTAGTTATAGATTCTATAGGTATGTGAGTAAAACATTTTGCTAGGTCACATGCCGTATTTTCTGATACTGCTATATAAGCAGATGCATGTTTAATACCATAATGTTTTGCTTGCCACATGGGATTACTTATATCCCATCCTAAGACTTCTGGAATCATGTCATGAGCCATGAACACAGAAGGCGTTGTAATTGGGGTAGTGTAATAAGAAGAAATAAATACATCTGCATCTTCTTCATCACATACTTTCTGTAATATTGCTCGATCAGCATCAAGGTTACTGTAATCATAAGTTGGTACAGTACGGTATTTAATGCCAGGAACTTTGGGAGCAGTTCCAGCACGATCAAGTACGATAATATGCTTGCTAAATCCGTTTTTCGCCCATTCTTCTAATAAGGATGTCCAGACGCGCGCAATACCACTTTGGTAAAGCTGAAAGAACACCCCGTCAATAATAATTATTGGTGATAATTGTTCTTGTTTGGTAATAGTATTATTTTTTAAAGGTGCATTAGCTATTTTTTTGAGAAACCCATTTGTACACCAAGTAAGATTATATCCAAAGAAGTCACAAAAGTTTCCGTCAATTTCGTATTCATCTGGATGAGCTGATAAAAACTCTTTTAAAGCCATATGTGGCCCACTATTATATCCAGAATCTTGTGTTAAATCAGATATAATTCCATCTTCAATTACAATATATTCTCCCGTTTTAATATACGGATGAAAAAACTCTAATACATGACGACTGGTTTCATAAACATGGTCTGCATCTTCTATCACAAGTAGAGGACGTGGTAATGAATTTATGAAATCTGGTGTGAGTATGTCTGATAATACTCGACCATTACCTTCCATATAAGTCACACGAGAATGTTTAACTGAAGTAACTTTGACTATATCAATAGAATAAATGTGACCATCAATACTAAAATTATTGAGCATATCTCCAAACCATAAGGCACTTCCACCATCTTTAGAACCAATTTCAATAATTGTGCGTGGTTTTAACTTCCAAAATAAGAGTGGATATAGTGCAAAATCGAAAGGGTTTTTAATCATTGGTACCCCTCGATAGGAATAGTTATGACCAGCATGTTGAATCGACAGCATCGTTTCACGTGGAAGAGTTGTGTGCCACGGACGTTGATGTGTCGGGATTTTAGTTGTAACTGGTTTAGAAAGTACACTGGCTAAAACTTTGTACTGTTCTTGGGCTTGGTGATTTGTTGGGTTTAGTTCTAGTTCAGCTTTTATTGCTTCAAATCCTTCTTCATTTCTGCCTACATTACATAAACAAATACACCTGATATAATGCATTCCTGGTACATAGATGCCCTGTCTTGCAGATTTCTCAGCCATTCGTAATGCTTCGACTATTTTACCGCCGTTGAACAAAGCGATCGCTTCTTGCAGCATTGCCTGTACTTGTTGAAAATCTACTACCTGATTTGATAAACCACTCACGTGATAGTTTTGCAGATGCTTTGGTAAATTCCAATTAACTTTTGGATCGGGCTGGTGTTGCACTGGCTCAATATTTCCGCGCCAAGCAACTCCCATAATTTGCATAGTTTGGTAGACCATTGTATTCCACCCTTTTTGCTTTAGATAGTCTAAACCTTGAGCAACATCAGGGGAATTCAAATCATGAAATAAAATTAAAGCATCTGCTTCTGCTAATTGTTCACAAACAATTGCGTCATTGAGTGGCCCTGGTGCTTCATGATTACCATCAATAAAAATTAAAGACCACTTACGTTGTAATTGTTTGGCTAGCTCACCCACTTTTTGTGGGCTATAACCAGCAACAAGATTCACTGAGTTGAGAACACCAGCAGTTTTTAAAGAATTACTTACACTTTCATAAATATTTTCTGTAGCTAGTAAAGGATCAATTACATCTAATTCAACTCCAGCCAGAGCCATATGACAAGCAGACCAACCAAGCCAACAACCAACTTCTAATGCTGTTTTGCCCTTGAATTTAAGAGCAGTGTTGTAAAGAATATGAGCTTCATCTCGACTGAGAAATCCAATACCTTGCTGTCTTTGATCGATGTACCAGTTATGAGGAACTTCACGACGTAGATAAGGCCAACTAGAAATATTTGTATCTCCTACAATCATGTTAGGAAAAGATTGGTCTGGTTGAATGATTTCAAACCCAGGTGAAACATAATCTCCATTTGGTAGTAAAGCATGTTCAATCACTACCATTGTTTGTTTAATCATCCGTTCTTCCCTAAACATGTTTTCTGCTCTTTGCTTGCAATCTTCCCCAATAGACAGACGTAACTGAGGATTGTTTACCCACTCTTCAATGGTTTCTACTAATTCTTTAACTGTGGCTTGTGGATTAAGCTTAGGGTCGGGAAGTAACTTGCCAGTCTCTCCTAATTCTTCAGGAATTCCACTGACTGCTGAAGCAATGACTGGTAATCCTTTTGCCATTGCTTCCATAACACATAAAGGCATACCTTCTAACATAGAAGGAAACACAAAAATATCAGCAGCATTCAACAAATCTAAAATATCAGAACGCTGTCCTAAAAAAATCACTTTTTGACTAATTTCTAATTGCTCAATAGCTTTTTGTAATTCCGTTTCTAGTTGAGGTTCAAAAATTCCAGCACCTGCCCAAACAAAGTAAAGTTTAGACCACACGGGACTAAACATAAGTTGCCGGATTGCTTCTAATTGATATTGGTATCCTTTTCGCGATTCTATACGCGCGGAAGTAAAGCAAACTACAGCATCTGAAGGTATATTTAATGCTTGTCGCAAGCGTTCACGCACATGTGAATTATGTTCGGTGAAAAATTCATAAGGTCTGCCATTATAAATTACCTGACCTTTATCTTTAGGAAGGTTAAATATTTGATGTAATAATCTCAGATTTTCAGATGAAACTGCAATGACTGCCTTAGCTTCTATATATTGATACGATAACTCATCTAAGTATGCAGCGAAGCGCTCTGCTAGATATGGCTCGACAAGATGCTCAACAATAATGTATGGTATACCAAGCCTAAGCGCAATTTGCTTAACAGCTAAATTAGAGAAAGGATTAGAATTACTGCAAATAATTAGATCTGGTTTATTACCTGGTATTGAAAAAATATGTGGTAAATTATTTAAGGTATTTTTGTCCATCCATAGATGCTCAATACCTAAATCTTTTTGATGAGTAATTAACTTATCGTTAGATGCTAAAGGTTGTAGGCTAGTCACTCGATAGCTTGATTTTATCAATCCGTATAAAATTGAATTATTGTATTGTGCAACTCCACCAACGCCTGGATCATCTGTAGATAATAATATATATTGACTCATATTTACTAATTAGTTTTGATTAATTTAAATCAAATAACAATTTTATTTTTTGATGATAGTAAAATTTTATCGATCGCCTCCACTTTCTCCACTCTCTATCTTCTTCACCTGCTCCAAAACAACTTTGTAATCTTTCCTTTCAGGATGCAATTTCACCAATTTTTCTAAAAGCGGAATAGCACCCTTGCCATCCTTTAATTGCAACCGCAACAAAGACAGTTTTTCCAAAGCAAGTTGGTTTTCTGGTTCGCGTTGTAAAACTAACTCATAACCCCACATTTGTTGCTGCAACGAAGGGTCAACAGATGCGGCTGCTGACTTGGGACTGGGATTGTGAATCGCCCGTTGTATTGCTGGAACCGCTGCAAAGGCTGTGGAACCAACGAAAGACACTATTGACACGATCGCTAATATCTTTTTTTTCCGCTCAATCTGTTTATTGCGGGAAACTAGGTAATCATCCCCTGAACTAGCCATGTATTAATAATTGCTGCGTTAAATACTTAGGTATCAGCAATCCTCCCGTTTAGAGGATACCCACTTGTTTACCAAAAACTAACATCTAGTCCACAAATTTTTTACATGAACTTTAAAAAGAGACTGGAGACAGTTACTATCTCTGACTGCAACTTGGTATGAGAGGCATTTTTATTACGTCCCAAGAGGGCAATGAAGTATTAGACGCAGAAGCCCCTCGTATCAACACGAAGTAAGTTTGAAGTTTTATAAACGCCAAGAACGCCAAGAATTTGTAGAGTGTGTAAGTACTAAGCTAATCTTCATTCAAATTACATCTCTGTGTCCCCGTGTCCTATTCTTTGTGGTGATGAAATCTGATTCCTAAGAAAATATCATAAACAAACTCAAAGAAGTCTTTTCTTTCTAGTAATCCTGAAGTCTGATAACAGCCTTTTTCATCTAAAAGAGGCTTCATTAAATAATATGTTGGCTGATAATTATACCAGGGAATAGAAGGCCACAAATGATGAATTAAGTGGTAGTTTTGTCCTAATATTAAAATATTGAGAATTCGACCAGGATAGACGCGGGCATTTTTCCAGCGATCGCGCTCTGCAAAGGGACGATGAGGTAAGTAGTCAAAAAATAATCCCAATGCTATGCCTACCACAAACGCCGGGATGAACCAAAAGTTGAGAATATATCCCAAAAAGTGGTATTGGACGGAAATGTAAACAATTGTAACGACAATTAAGCGACTAATAAACCATTCCAGTAGCTCATATTTACGCCATAGTTGCCGCTGAAAGAAAAATACCTCGTGGTACAAGAACCTAACCGCAATTAGCCATAGCGGCCCACCTGTGGAGACGTAATGATCTGGGTCGTCTTTGGGATGGTTGACATGACCATGATGCTGCAAGTGTACCCGTGTGAAGACTGGAAAGGCAAAAGCTAGCATCAATGCACTACCATGCCCTAACATGGCATTGATCACCCGGTTGCGATGGGCAGATTGGTGACAAGCATCGTGAATTACAGTCCCAGCACAATGCAAGGCTAGAGTATTAACGCTAAAACATAGCCAGTGCGGCCACTCCCAAATCCAGTAACCAAAGTTAGATAACACCAGCATTGCCACAGTTGCTAAAAATAACAATTGTGTGGGATTAAGATCACCGGGGGGCGCTAAATATTCCTTAGGCGGGATTGTCAGTGGCTTTTGTGCCTCCGACGTCAGCATTCTCGACTCCTTTTTTATCAAATATTAAGAATATACGATAAACATGAGGAAATATAAACTTTTGTTTACCAAGATTTATCCACAGCTTTGCTTATCAGCTGGCGAATAGCGCTATGATTCCAAACGAGACTTAAGTCTTTGCTGATAGGTTGAGTGTGGCAAATACCAAGTGGTTGCTCAGATAAACTCCTTTTTAGAGAGAATGAGGGGGACGCGGGGACGCGAGGACGCGGAGAATAACCAATGACAAAGGACAAATGACAATTCCCCATTCCCAATTCCCATTCCCAATTCCCCAATTTCTCGATATGCCAGTGACTGAAAAGGAGATGCCACTTCAAGTTACGATGACTCCCTAGGTAGCTCCTTAGTTTCAGCCCTTATGCAATTAATATGCAATTAAGAGATTCTCTACGTCGGACAAAAATTGTCGCTACTATCGGCCCCGCAACTAGCAGCCCAGAAATGCTCAGGGCGATTATTGAAGCGGGAGCAACGACACTACGTTTAAATTTTTCCCATGGAACTCATGCAGATCATCAGCGTAATATTCGCCTGATTCGGCAAACTGCTTTTGAGCTAAATCAGCCAGTGGCGATTTTGCAAGACTTGCAGGGCCCAAAAATTCGCTTGGGGAAATTTGAGAATGGGTCTATAGTGGTGGCAAAAGGCGATCGCTTCACCTTGACTAATCGCCCGGTTATTGGCACGCAAGAAATTAGCTGTGTGACTTACGATTATTTGGCTGATGAGGTTCCAGTTGGGGCTAAAATCCTCCTCGATGATGGGCGAGTCGAAATGCTTGTGGAGGATATTAACCGCGACAAAGGTGATTTGCATTGTCGCATTACTGTGGCTGGTAAACTCTCTAACAATAAAGGGGTGAACTTTCCAGGAGTTTACTTATCAATTAAAGCCATGACCGACAAAGACCGCGAGGATTTGATGTTCGGTCTCGACCAAGGTGTCGATTGGGTAGCGCTTTCTTTTGTCCGCAACCCCATGGATTTGATCGAAATTAAAGAGCTAATTTCGAGTACTGGCAAACAAGTACCTGTCATCGCCAAAATTGAAAAGCATGAAGCTATTGAGCAAATGGAGGCAGTTCTGGCTTTATGTGATGGGGTAATGGTGGCTAGAGGCGACTTAGGTGTAGAGTTGCCAGCGGAGGATGTGCCGGTGCTGCAAAAGCGGCTGATTGCCACGGCGAACCGCTTGGGAATTCCCATCATCACTGCAACTCAGATGTTAGATAGCATGGTGAGTAATCCCCGTCCCACTCGCGCGGAAGTGTCGGATGTGGCAAACGCGATTTTAGATGGTACGGATGCGGTGATGCTTTCTAATGAAACTGCTGTGGGTAATTACCCAGTAGAAGCAGTGGCAACGATGGCGCGAATTGCGGAACGTATTGAGCAAGAAGAGTCACACAACCCTAACTCACGTTCTGTGAGAGATACTAGGCGATCAATTCCCAATGCTATTAGTCAAGCTGTAGGTCAAATTGCAGAGCAATTGGGAGCATCGGCAATTATGACTCTAACGCAAACTGGGGCAACAGCTCGTAATGTTTCTAAGTTCCGTCCCCAGACACCGATTTTGGCAGTGACACCCCATGTCAATGTTGCACGACAGTTACAGATGGTATGGGGAGTAAAACCTTTGTTGGTACTAGGACTGCCTTCTACGGGACAGACGTTTCAAGCTGCTATCAATGTGGCTCAAGAAAATCAGCTACTCTCTGAGGGGGATTTAGTGGTGATGACTGCTGGTACACTCCAAGGGATTTCTGGTTCGACGGATTTGATTAAGGTGGAAGTGGTAACGGCGGTGCTTGGCCATGGAATTGGTTTAGGACAGGGTTCTATCAGTGGTCGGGCCCGTGTGGCTCACACTGGTATGGAAGTTGGTAATTTTAATCCTGGTGATATTTTAGTTGCCCCCCGCACTAATGCTGATTTTGTGGATGCAATTCGCAAGGCTGGCGGGATTATTACTGAGGAGGAAAGTCTCACTAGCCATGCGGCGGTGATTGGTTTACGTCTCGGTGTACCTGTGATTGTTGGTGTAGAAAAGGCAACGCAGGTAATTCGGGATGGGGCAATTCTGACGCTGGATTTGCAACGGGGTTTGGTTTACTCTGGGGCAGTGGGAACTCCTTAAACAATTCGCAATCAGGAAAACGAGGGTTTTATAGTGGGGTGGGTTGATGTTAACTTGCCCCTGTTAAATTTATTTTTATCTCACGCAGAGGAGGACACTTGCGTGCGGGGGTTCCCCTCGTTGAGCAAAGTGTCCGTCGCGCAGAGAGTATGAGGAGTTCTAAATTTCAAGACGCTAAGAAACTGATGGTAACTATTAGAAATAAATATACATACGTTTAACTTATTGAGATTAGAAGAAATATAAAAGCTGGATTTAACCCATGAGAGTAAATATGCTTCAAACTAAGAAATAGTGAACACCAATTTTTTCATGGGGGAATTATTTATGAGTTTGATTGATGGTGTATTGCTAACTCTGCTAAGTACTGGTGCATGTTTGACTTTGCCTAAGTTGCTATCTTTAATATCTGCAAAAAGCAGAAATAGTGTAGCATTATAGGCTGATAGACTTCTTGCAAAATTCATGCAAGGGGTCTAATGTTCTATTTACGATTTTCACGTCGCCACTTTCCCCGCACTAAGCGAATTTCATCATAGGTATAGCTTTCACCTAGCTGTTCTTTAATTGGGGTGAGGGAAATATCACCCAGAACTTCTAGGAGTTGCCAAATTTTCTGCTGACGTTCGAGCGGTACTAACTGATTTAAATCTATGGATTGGTTCTTCTCGATTAAGTCTGCAAGATGACGAATAATTGTCGTAGGACGAATGTTACGCTTCTCGGCAATTTCCTTCACACTCAAACCTTGTTGATGTAACTGTAATGTAAATAGTTCTGTGTCGGAAGGTAAGTTGAGGGAAGGTGTGGAATTAACTGGTTGTTCTATGACTCCTGGTTGACGATAAGCACGAATTTCGGCAAGGAATTTTTCACCATACTGGGATAGTTTGTGGCTACCAACACCAGAAAGTTTGGCGAACTCTGCTAATGTCTGAGGTTGTACCTGTGCCATTAATTTCAAGGTTGAATCATGGAAGATTACATAGGGTGGCACAGACTGTTCATCGGCTAATTGTTTGCGGAGCGATCGCAATCTCTGCAATAATATTTCTGACTCGGTGGCTTTTTGATTATTCTCTGTCAAGGTAATCTTTTGAGCTACAGGAACAGCAAGCGAAACGGTACGCTGTCGCCGCATCACTTCCCAACTTAAGGCATTAAGTTTTAATACAGAGTAACCGTCAGCAGTTTGTTCTAATAATCCTTGATGTAAAAGTGATCGCCCCAATATTCGCCACTCATCTAAAGTTTTATCTTTGCCTATGCCGTAAGTAGATAGTTTATCGTGTTCATATTGGGTAATCTTCTGATTTTTAGATCCCCGCAAAACATCGATAATGTGTAACATCCCAAATCTTTCTTTACAACGAGCCACACAAGATAAAAACTTCATGGCTTCAATTGTCCAGTCTTGCATTGGTTTGGGATGACGGCAATTGTCACAGTTACTGCAATCACCTGCAAAACGTTCGCCAAAATATCCTAACTGAATTGTCCGCCGACAATCTGTACCTTCGGCATAATCTATCATCTGTCGCAGTTGTTGCTTAGCAATTAACTGTTCTTGCGGATCAGTTTTTTGATTAATACTCCATTCAATAGTTTTAATATCACCAAAGCTGAAAAAAATTGTACAGCGAGACGTCTCTCCATCTCTGCCGGCCCTGCCTGATTCTTGATAGTAACTCTCGATGTTTCGTGGAATGTCAAAGTGAACTACTAGCCGCACATCTGGTTTATTAATACCCATGCCAAAGGCAATTGTTGCTACCATAAAACGCACATCGTCACGAATAAATCGAGTTTGATTATTGGTGCGTTCTTCGTCAGTTAATCCGGCATGATAAGGCAAGACGGAAATCTGATCGTTTTGCAATTTAAAGGTGAGTTCATCAACTTTTTTACGAGTCAGACAATAGATGATTCCTGAACCTTCGGTTTCTCGAATTAGTTCCAACAGTTCAGCGTATGCATATTTTGTCTTGGAACGAACTTCGTAATAGAGGTTTTGGCGATTGAAACTGGCAATGTGGATGCTAGGTTGCTTTAGTCCCAGTTGTTGAATGATATCAGAACGGACGCGATCGGTTGCTGTAGCTGTGAGGGCAACTGTAGGTATGTCTGGGAAACGTTTTCGCAGAGATTTCAATTGGCGGTATTCTGGGCGAAAGTCGTGTCCCCATTCAGAGACGCAATGCGCTTCGTCAATGGCAAAGGTAGAAATACCAATTTTTTCGTGTACTAAATCTAGAAATGGCAGGAACCTTTCACTGAGAAGACGTTCGGGGGCGACGTATAGTAGTCTAACTTTACCATTGAGAATGGCTTCTTCACGCGATCGCACTTTATAAGCGTTGAGGCTGCTATTGAGAAATGTGGCGCTAATATTATTATTTCGCAGTGCTTCTACTTGGTCTTGCATCAAAGCGATTAACGGTGATACCACCACAGTTAATCCTTTTTTGATTAAAGCAGGTAGCTGAAAGCACAGAGATTTTCCTCCACCCGTAGGCATCACAACCAATAAATCCCGATTTTGCAAGGCATCTTCGATAATTTGCCGCTGTCCAGGGCGAAACCTGTCGTAACCGAAGTGATATTTTAGCGCTTGTTCCAAATTGGGATACTGAAGCATAGCGATCGCTTTTCAGTGTTATCTGTGTGAGTGGTTATTGAAGATATCAGGATTTTAACTCAGATAATCGGTAACTTTGGTAAGACTTAGGTATTTAGATGAATAATTGACAGTCCTAGATTGTTTAGGAATGCTAGCATTTCATTATAGAATCTTGAGTTAACAATGACACAGGAACTAATAGATTTAAAGCAAAGTATCTTAGAAGGTCGTTATCATGACGCCTTAGAGATTATTGATGATTTAGAGGAGATGAGTAAGCAGGCGACTCTCCGAAAAATAGAAGCATTTTTAGTTAGATTATGTATTCATCTCATGAAAAATCAAATTGAACAGCGTTTAACCAACTCTGGGATTGCTTCTATCTCTGACTCAGTAATTCAAATTGCTAAATTAAATGTTAAATCCAATCAAAAATCTTATTTTATTCAAGCTGATGAATGGCAAGAATATTTAGAAGAAGCAATAGAAATAGCAATTAGGCCAGCTAGTGTGGAAATTTTTGAGGGTAGTTTAAAACCTAGTCAAGTTTCACAAAGACTGAATCGAGAAGTATTGATTGATTATACTCAAAATCTTTTGCAATTAACTTATAAATATCAGCCTAAAACATTACCAGATATGATGGATAATTATTTAGCAGAATTACCCGGAGGGAAAGATTGGTTTGAGCAAATTTAAACATATAAAATTGGAGCGATCGCTTAATATTATTAAATACTAATACTGCCCGTAAAAATCCTCATCTAGAATTTGTTCAACCGAAAAAGGACAAACAATTGGATACTCGCTTTCCTCTGGGACACAAACCCCAAATTTAGCTAGCTTACTTTCTTTTATCGCTAGCTTTCGACCATCTGGATAAGCTTTTTCTATTGCTTCTAGCAAAAAACTTTTGAGAGAAGGAGTATCTGCCAAATTATTCAGAACTCGTTGACGATGTTCGAGTATCGAACTGTACCAACTTCCTTTCATCATCTCAGGCGTATCATGTTGAACCATTAACTTTAATAAATGTGCCAACAAAATAGTCAAATTACTCTTGAGAGCATTTTTCTCCGCCTTTCCCAAATCAACTAACTCCTCAATCAAATGCTCAATGTCAAGCGATTCAAATTCCCGATTTCGTAACTGTCTAATTGTTTGCTCAATCCAATATTGCAAATCGCGCTCGTATAGGTTATTAGACATTTTTCAAATTCACTCCATCTGATTGCAATAATATTTCTACATCATAAGAAAAAGGGCAATCATCAGGAAATTTAGCTGCATATTCCTTACTCATGTTTTTCCGTGCATTTTGATAACATTTATTATATATAGTTAAGAAATAATTACGCAGACTAGGAGAGTCTTGAAGAATCAAGCTTAATTCCTGTTGTGTGCGGCTAATTGTTGCTTCCCAACCACCATAGCATTCTGGTAAATTTACATACTTGCGTTTTAAAGCGTGTTCAAATAGAGTTGTAAAACGACTTTCTAATTCTCGTTTATCTCTTTTACCCAATGCTTCTATTTCCTCAATTAAGTTTTCCCAATCTACATTGCTATAATCTTGGGATTTTAAGCTGCTGACAGTATGCTCAATCCACAAAGCAAAGTCTGTTGCATAAAGAGTTTTTACTGGTGATTGAGTCATGATGAATTAAAAAACGTGGGTGATTTAGTAATAGTTTAACCCAAAGGGTAAAAGGGGCTGGAGATTAAAATGGAAAATGCTTCAGTATGAAGAAGGTGTCGCCAATGACTTGGTAGCTGCTGGAATTCCCAAACAGCAGATCGTTCTTGGCTTTAGACCGCCTGAACAGCGAAAATTTACAGAATTTGCTATTTTTTAAGTCAGTTTTATGAACTAAATTTTTGTTGGTTTTAGCCATGCAAAAACCTCTGTAACTGTTAAATTCAGTTGTAAAAATTCAGGTACAGGCAATACTTCATCCCCAGTCATCTCTAGAGGTTGCTGTCCTGGCAAAAATACCAGTACTAAGCGTTCATCTGCATCTATTAACCATCCTAATTGAGTGCCGTGTTTTAAACAGTGGAGAATATTTCTAATTACTTTAGTTGTATTCTGTTCTGGTGAAAGAATTTCAATTGTCCAGTCAGGGTAAATTTCAAAGGTATTTGCAAATTCCCCATTACTATCAAAGGGAATTCGTTCCCAAGCAAATACACTCACGTCTGGGACAATCGAACGTCCGCCAAATGTACAGCGTAATTCTGGAAAAGCTAAGGCAATTTCTTGTGGTTCAGCAATTTGGTTAATTGCATGACAAAGTTTTAGTTGTAGGCGGGAGTGTTTGCCTTGTGGCATTGGTTTTTGGTAGATACGACCATCGATAAATTCACTAGCAGGTTTTGTTTCTGGTAGTTTGAGGAACTCTGCTAAAGAAATTGGTTTATGCAGCGTGGTTGTCATAGCCGTGCAAATGCCATATCTTAGTTGAAATCAAAGTTACTTGACTACAATTTTAAAATAAGCTCAGATAGATTTAGACCAATTTTTATAACTGTTGTAACCTATGACTACAAACATACACTTTAATGCTAGGGTCAATAATGGCACAATTGAAATTCCCATCGAGTACCAGGATGAAATACGCAGCGCTGAAATAGTGCAAATCGTTATTTTAAAAACCTCGCCAAAAAAGAAACACTTTTTGCAAACGGGTATTATTGCCCAGTTAACCGCGAATCCTATTCAGATAGCAGGTTTTAAACCATTCCCTAGAGAAGAATGACAACCAACCTATACATCGGTTGTACTTGGGTTATTAAGATATTCTCTTAATTCTTGAATTGCTTCGGTAGCAGTCTGAACTTTGAGCCTACCTGCTTGAAATTCAGCAATTGAAGCTGCTGCATCTGACGCAATTTCATCTCCCCGACTTTCAATAATTCGGTTTTTGAGAATTTGTACCAACATTTCTTGCTGCTCTAAAGGCAGTTCTATTGCCGCATCTAAAACTCTATCTAAATTACTCAATTGCTTCATCCTTTTAATATTAGTGCCGTACTTTTTAACGTAGCTACAATAATGGCGATCGCAGATGGGGCGATCGCCTATTATTCTGGATATTGCTGCTTAAAATCAGCTAATATTTGTTGAATTTCTTCTGCTGAGATGTCTTCTTGTTCAGACTTGGAATAGATGGTTACTAAAATAATATTTGTATCTGTCTTTAAATAATAAATTACTCGATACCCACCACTTTTACCCTTTTGAACATCACTATTTTTGACCCGTAGCTTAAAAATTGTATATCCAACTCCGGGTATCTTGTCTCCTGGTAATTCTCCTGATTGCAGTTGTTCTATTATTGGTTGAATATCATTACTAATATTCCGGTATTTTTTGGCTAAAATATGCAAATTACGTTTAAATTTAGCGGTGGCTTCGACTTGAATCAAAGGTGGTTCACTCTGCATCAATACCTTCCCACAGTTGAGATACAGGTATAGTATTTCCGGTCATCACATCGTACCAACCTTGACGAAAACTTTCACTGGCAGACTCAACAAGTTCATCATCCTCTTCATTCTCTTCCATGATTAGGACAATGACTCGTACGCGGCTGTGTTTTGCTATAGTCAACGGTTTGTCTAAAGAAATTTGACCCCATTCGTTCACGGTTCCTTTGACTTCAATTGCTTTCATTGTCATGAATCTAAGTTGTGTTGTTAATAGTATAGGACTATAATCTAATCGCTGCGGTTCATTTCCCTCAACAGCACTAGTGAGTAATGGCGACTTCTTCTTTTTGCGGAGTAATTCTATAAACTTGTCGCCTAGAGTCCATGTAGCATCACCAATATTTTCGCCGATTTTCTCCTGCGCTTTAGTCAAAAGTGTAGTAGCGATCGCAGTAGCCACAGCGGTCAAGCTCACAGTTATCATAAATCCACTACAAATAATGTCAAGGTCTAGTTTACTCGTAAACTCACTGATCATGCAGGCGATCGCATTCAGCACTATAATTAGCGTTGCATTACAGCTTTCGTCTAAATTGATATTTTCAGAATACTAAAAATTTTCAGTCAATAATATGTCTACATCATTAGAAAAAGGGCAATCATCTGGGAATTTTGCTGCATATTCCTGACTCATATTTTTCCGTGCATTTTGATAGCATTCATCATATATAGTTAAAAAATAATTACGCAGACTGGGAGAGTCTCGAAGAATACGGCTTAATCTCTGTTGTGTACGGCTAATTGTTGCTTCCCAACCGCCATAGCATTCGGGTAAATCTACATACTTTCGTTTTAAGACGTGTTCAAATAAAGTTGTCAACCGATTTTCTAATTCTCGCTTATCTCTTTTACCCAATGCTTCTATTTCCTCAATTAAATTTTCCCAATCTACATTGTTATAATCTTGGGATTTTAAGCTACTGACAGTTTGCTCAATCCATAATGCAAAATCTGTTGTATAAAGAGTTTTTACTGGTGATTGAGTCATAATGAATAAAACTTAAGAGCAATTTAGAAATAGTTTAACGCACGAGCATCATTAATAAGTTTTACTTAAGTGTTGTAACAAATACATAAACATTTGCCACAAATAAACAAGCATTCGTAACGATTACGAGTTATATGATAAGGAATGCACGAGTATTTGTAACGATTACGAGTTGTGTGGTAAGGAATGCATAAATTTTACTTTTCAGACATCCTTTTACAACTAACCGTCTGATTGACTCAGTGCTGTCCAACACTTAAAACCGTACAAGTGTCAAAATATTATGTGTAAACTTTATTCACAAACTCACTTATGCCGAAAGCAATTTGGAATGGCACAGTTTTAGCCGAAAGCGATAACACCGTAGTTGTGGAAGGCAACCATTATTTCCCGGCTGACGCTATTAATAAGCAATACTTTCAAGAAAGTGGCACTCATACTACTTGTCCTTGGAAAGGTGTTGCTAGTTATTACAGTATCGAAGTTGATGGGCAAGTCAATAAGGACGCTGCATGGTACTATCCCACTGCTAAGGAAAAGGCTAAAAATATTGAAGGCTATATAGCTTTCTGGAAGGGTGTTAAGGTTGAGGCTGATTAGATGTTTTTTTGGCAATCTTGAATAAATTGCGAATTTATAATTTGGGTATTAAGAGTTAGGTTAATTCTTAATACCTATTTTATTTTTGCGCCTTTGCGCCTTTGCGCGAAACAAAAAAAATTCCATAACGAACCGCCAAGATGAGCCAGTCGCGTGAGCGGGTTTCCCGACTTGAGCGAACTGGCGTGCCAAGAGCGCCAAGGAAGAAATGAGAGATTAAAATAGTTTGAGATAGTTTTAATAGAGAAGTAACTGATTAATTGTTGTTTGCAGTTTTTCTCGTAGTTGTTGTGCGCGTTGATAGGCGGCTGTGCGTCCTTCTACTTTGGCAGCGGCTTCTAAGGGTTGAATGAAGTAATATAGTCTAGTTCTATTTGCCCAAACTCCCATTGAGGGAAATAGAACTAAAAGAATCATTAAGGGTGATATGGGTAAAAATGGTAATTTAAATATTTGTTGCAATCTCTTAAGATTAATAGTCCAAGGATGTAGAGATTCGCTACCGATGCAAGCAACTGGGAGAATTGGTATATGATAGCGATCGCTTAACTGCATGAAGCTGCCATCGAATTTTTGCAGTTGATAGCGTTTACCCCAACCTTTCAAGGGGCCGCGTAAACCTTCGGGTGCATATAAAAGAGTTGTACCTTGAGCAAGTGCTGCTTCAAAGTCATCTAATTCTGCACGCACAGCACCTAATACTTGTAGCCATTTAGGTGGTAGCCACCAAATCATCCAAGGATGTTCAAATAATGATACGCTTGCTAGAGGTTGGGCTACCCATCCTTGTGTTTTACCTAATAGATAACCCAAGCTCATAAAGTCCCAAGGAAAACACATTCCCGCATGGTTCATCGCCACAATCATTGAACCTGTTTGCGGTAAGTTTTCAACTTGTTGTAATTCTCCACGAAAATAATACTTAACTATCGGCGCAAGAACTTCTTCACGAAAAACTTGTTGATATTGTGGATCAAATTCACCAACATCTTTTCTTGGTGAACGACAACCAAGACGTAGCCAACGAATGATTAATGCTAAATAAAATCCACCAGGAAATAAAAATAAACCGTATTCCAGCCAATTCCAACCATCAGGATCGGCTTGATAATGTTGCCAGTGACGATTAAATATAATTAACCATCCTGGAGGATACCACAAGCAAAACCAATCAAACCAGCTAAATTTATAGCCTTCATCTGATGCTTGTTTTAATTCAGTGTTTAGGAGGTTTTCAGAGTGTTGATTAATCACAACAGCAATGCAGATTAGGCAAAAATTCGTGTTGAGTTATCATAGCTTCCCATTAATGCTGTTTGCATCCCACTCTAGGCGTAAAATTAGTCACGTTCTTAATTAGTAAGATTTACTCTAAGCTAAAAAACATCTAAATTACATAATCAAATTAAATAAAACTCTTGTGGGGTGGGCATCTTGCCCGCCCTAATTATGCAAGTTATATGTGGAACAGCTTATCCCCTGTCCTGACACTTCCCGCCTGACAATCGCGTAACCAAGCCTTAATTCCTTGGGCAACAGTACCATTACTGCTATCGCGTGGCGGAGATGGCGGTTGTTTGGCTGGATAAGAACCTGTTTGGGAAAACATCATTACCAGACGCCAACCACTGTTAGTTTTTGTTAACAATAGCCGATGGAATTGTTGTAATTCTAGTACTTTCTGATTGATATACTGCCGTTCTAAAGTAGTAAAAAACACCTGCTTAACTTCTGATGCAGGTCTTTCAGGAGCATTCGCAGAATATCCTTCCACACTTAGAGGTAAAGGTGTAAACTCCGGTTTTCCTGCTGCTAGCATATAGCTATAAGTGTCACTCCTTCTTTGAAGGCGGCGGGCGCGTTGACTAGCACGGTTGGCATAGTTAGGTAAATCGCGCAATAACTGAGTTGTTAATATTTCTAGCTTTTGCTGAGAACATAAAGACCTTACCCCATTTTTTCCATCTTGTTTTTGTGCTGACACAGTAGGGGTAAGGTTTTTTGAAAATGCCGGATACTCAAGGCTATTTAAGATGAAAAGCCAAAAGCCGCAAACTAAAAGCCATAAGCGATAATGTTTGTCCTTAACCTTTGCCTTCATGCCAATGTAGTTCAATAATTCGTAATTCGTAATTCGTAATTCGTAATGACGCGACGCTCCTGCGTCGCTAACGCTGACGCTCGTACCTCGCTAACGCTATCGAGGACTCGCTACCGCTGCGAAGTGCGTAATTAAGTTTTGTAATGGGGATTTGACCCCAACACAAAACTTAAAGGTTATAGAACCGGGGAACTTAAACCCACGGAACTTGTTAACTCGTCAGAAATTCTCTTCCAGGCTAACTCAGGATCGGGGGCGGCGGTGATGGGACGCCCAATTACCAGATAGTCTGCGCCTGCTTTGATGGCTTGCGCTGGAGTAAGCGATCGCTTTTGATCTGTTTGATCTGCCCAAGTTGGCCTAACACCAGGACAAACCAGCAAAAAATTATCCCCACATATTTGCCGTAGCTGTGACGCCTCAACAGGTGAACAAACCGCCCCATCCAAGCCCGACTCTTGAGCTAATAGTGCCATTTGTAGAGCATATTCTGGCAATTCTAGAGGAATTTTTAAATCAAACGCCAACTGCCTAGCCGAGATACTGGTTAACAGTGTAATGGCTATTAATTGCGGCGGTTTGACACCTGCTTGTGCAGCACCTTCTTTTGCCGCCTCAGTAGCAGCTTTGAGTGCATCTCGACCACATGTAGCATGGATAGTCAATAAATCTACACCATAACGAGCGGCACTACGACAAGCGCCAGCGACAGTATTGGGAATGTCATCAAACTTCAAATCTAGGAAAATCCGCTTTTGTTTAGATTTGAGTTCTTGTAGAATTTTCGGCCCAGTGCTGGTAAACAACTCCAAACCGACTTTCCAGAAACTGACATGCGCCAATTGATCTACAAGAGCGATCGCCCTCTCCTCATCAGCCACATCCAAAGCTACAATAACCCTTTGTTCCACTTTCATTATCCTTACTCCCGGTCACTGAGCGTAGTCGAAGTGCCATTCCCCATTAATTCACCAACCGCATAAACTTATTTTTGCCAACTTGCAAAACTCGCCCGTACAACTCATCAGCAGAGGCAAAAGTAGCATCAACATCGGTAATGCGATCGCCATCTAAGCGCACTCCTCCCTCTTGAATTTTGCGCCTACCTTCCCCAGTACTTTTACACAAGCCACTGGCGTTGAGGATATAAGCTAATTTAGCGGGGAACTGTGGCACATTCACCAGAGAAAATTCAGGAACTGCCCCTTCTTTACCGCCACTTTTCGCGGCTTCTTTAGCCTCATTGGCTGCGGTTTCACCGTGGTATTGTTTGACAATTTCCCATGCTAAAAGCATTTGGCGATCGCGGGGATTTTCTGGCAATTTATCCAAAGATAAATCTGTCAACAGTTCAAAATACTGTTCTAATAGATTGTCTGGCACTCCTTGCAACTTCTGATACTTTTGTCCTGGATGTTCTAACAATCCAATATAATTACCTAGAGACTTAGACATTTTTTGCACTCCATCCGTGCCAATCAAAATCGGCAACAGCACCCCAAACTGGGGTTTTTGTCCAAAATGGCGTTGCAAATCTCTGCCTACAGCAATGTTAAACTTCTGATCAGTCCCTCCCAATTCCACATCTGCCTCAATCGCCACCGAATCAAAACCTTGCATTAACGGATAGAGGAACTCATGGATAAAAATTGGATTCTCTTTTTTATAACGTTCGGCAAATCCTTCCTTGGCCAACATTTGTCCCACTGTCATCGTGGAGAGTAACTCTAAAACTTTACCTAAGTCGAGTTGAGAAAGCCATTGCGAGTTATAACGCACCTCCAACCTACCTGGTGTGTCAAAATCCAAAATAGGACGTACTTGGTCAAGATAAGTTTGGGCATTCTGCGCCACATCGGCTTGTGTCAGTTGGCGACGCACCTCAGACTTACCAGTCGGATCGCCAATGCGTGCTGTAAAATCACCAATTATTAAAACTGCCGTATGACCTGCATCTTGAAAAGCTCGCAGTTTCCGCATTGGTATGCTATGACCAAGATGGATTTCTGCACCTGTAGGATCAATACCATATTTGACCCTTAATGGTTTGTTTGTAGTTACCAAACGTTTTTCTAAACTTTCATTTTCACTGTCAGCATCAATTGGTTGTGGGAAGACTTCTGCTGTCCCACGATGCAGCCAAGCAAAATTTTGCGTCATACTAGGAGATTCACTGTTAGCTATGCTTTGTACTTTAGAAGTTAAGTCGGTTATATTCACTAGCAATTTCTGATCCGCTTTCTCATCTGCCAAACTACTATAATTGCAAAAAATTAACCGCCTTGTTTCGTCCAATGAATTACAGTTATATTTACAAGTGAGGAAGTGAAACCGCCGTGTCGTCGTCTAGGACTTTTGAAGATAAGCAGCCGCAACGTAAGGCTTCATCAGGTTTCGAGTTTTTGAAAGGAGTAGGTCAGATCACTGGCGGTACTCTCCTATCAATTACTATGCTGGCAAGTTCTATTGTAGCCGGAGGACTGGTTGGTTTAGCCATTAGTTTTCGTAACTTGCCAGATGTCAGACAATTACGTAATTTCTTTCCCTCAGAAACTACTTACATCTATGATGTCAAAGGCAAACTACTAACGAGCATTCACGGTGAAGCCAATCGAGAAGTAATATCCCTAGATAGGATTTCCCCGAATTTAAAACGGGCAGTATTAGCAAGCGAAGATGGTCACTTTTATAATCATCACGGTATTAATCCTACAGGCGTTGGCCGTGCTGTAGTAGTTAACTGGGTAGCAGGTGGAGTTAAAGAAGGTGGCTCTACTGTTACTATGCAGTTGGTGAAAAATCTGTTTTTGACTCGCAAGCGTGCCTTTACCCGCAAGTTAGCCGAGGGAGTATTGGCAATTCGCTTAGAGCAAATTCTCAGCAAAGACCAAATTTTAGAAATGTACCTCAATCAGGTTTATTGGGGACATAACAATTATGGGGTACAGACAGCAGCCCGCAGTTACTTTAATAAATCATCAGAATACTTAACTCTAGGTGAGTCAGCAATGATGGCGGGTTTGATTCAAGCACCAGAAGAATTCAGCCCGTTTATCAGCATGAAGGCAGCAAAACAGAAGCAAAAAGAAGTTCTGGGGCGGATGCTGGAATTAAACTGGATCACCCAGCAAGAATATGATAATGCCCTCAAGCAAGAAATCAAACTTGGTAAAATTAAGTCCTTCCAGGGTAGTGCCCTACCTTATGTCACCAATGCCGTAGCCCAAGAGTTGGCTAAAAAGTTTGGCCGTGAAGCACTGCTAAAAGGCGGGATGCGCGTGCAAACTACTGTGGATGCCGATTTTCAAGTCATGGCAGAGCAAACAGTTAGTAAGTGGCATAAAACACTTTTAGGGCAGGGATTATCGAAAAATCAAATGGCTCTGGTGGCCATAGATCCACGCACACATTATATTAAAGCATTGGTGGGTGGTGTCGATTCTAAAACTAGCGAATTCAACCGCGCCACTCAAGCCCAGCGCCAGCCGGGTTCTTCTTTCAAACCATTTGTGTATTATGCTGCTTTTGCTACTGGTAAATATGCACCAGACACAACGGTAGTAGATGCTCCAGTGAGTTACCGAGATGGTGACGGTTGGTATTATCCCAAAAACTATGACGGTGGCTTTAGTGGTGCGATGTCAATTCGCACTGCACTGGCACAATCACGCAATATTCCTGTCATCAAGATTGGCAAATCTATAGGTATGAATAAGGTTGTAGAAACCTGCCGTACCTTGGGAATTATGAGTCCAATGGAACCTGTGACATCGCTACCGCTGGGTGCAATTGGTGTTACACCTCTAGAAATGGCTAGCGCTTACGCTACCTTTGCTAATTATGGCTGGCAGTCGCCACCAACGGTAATTGTTCGTGTCACCGATAGCAGTGGTAATACATTACTAGATAATACACCCAAACCTCAGCAAGTTCTTGACCCTTGGGCATCCGCAGCAATTATTAATGTGATGCAATCGGTAATTACTGATGGTACAGGTAAGAGTGCTGCGATCGGTCGTCCAGCTGCTGGCAAGACGGGAACAACCTCCTCTGAAAAAGATATTTGGTTTGTCGGAACTGTACCACAGTTAACAACTGCTGTGTGGGTGGGGAGGGACGACAACAGACAATTAGCTAGCGGTGCAACTGGTGGTGTGATGGTGGCTCCCATCTGGCGCGATTTTATGCAAAAAGCACTCAAGAACACAAAAGTAGAAAGCTTTAAGCCACCTTCTCAATTTCCTCGCCCGAAATCTAATTAGAGGGACTGGGGACTGGGGATTGGGGACTGGGGACTGGGGATTGGGGATTGGGGACTGGGGATTGGGGACTGGGGACTGGGGATTGGGGACTGGGGATTGGGGACTGGGGACTGGGGA
>NZ_JCACKM010000266.1:0-5286 GCF_059505385.1 Desmonostoc vinosum | reverse complement strand
GGACTCGCTCTAAGCGAAGCTATGCCGCAGGCTTTACGCTACGAAGCGCGTAATTAAGTTTTGTCCCCACTGGGCTTTGCTAACGTGGGAGCCCCGAGTTCCCGATTCCCAATTCCCCATTTTCTTAAATATTGCTATGCAACTACCTAACCTTCTTTCAACACCCTCTTTTGTGCAAAAAATTCAGTGGGTTGCTGACCCAGTAAGTTATTTGGAGAATGCAGCTCAACAACATCCAGATATTTTTACTGGTAAGATAGTCGGTTTTGGGGAAACAGTAGTATTTGTTAACCATCCCCAGGCAATTCAGGAAATTTTAACTAATGATAGAAAGAAGTTTGTTGCCGTTGGTGAACTCAACAGACTTATGCAACCTTTTGTAGGTAAGAGTTCAGTTCTCATGCTAGAGGGCGATCGCCACAAACGTCAACGAAAACTCATCATGCCCCCTTTCCATGGAGAACGAATGCAAGCCTATGGTCAACTAATTTGTCATCTAACCGAACAGATTTTTATCAAGCTACCACTAAATCAGCCTTTCTCGGCTAGAGATTTAACACAAGACATATCTTTGCAACTGATTTTACAAGTTATCTTCGGCTTGTATGAGGGCGAAAAATTTCACAAACTGAAGCATTTACTGCTGTTGCTATTAGATTATTTTCGCTCACCTTTGACTTCTAGCTTGTTCTTGTTCCCTATTTTGCAAAAAGATTTAGGAGCATGGAGTCCTTGGGGAAAATTTCTGCGCGTTCGTGAGGCAATTGACGAGTTACTCTATACTGAAATTGCCGAACGTCGGCAACAAGACAATACAGAACGCATCGATATTCTTTCGATGTTAATGTCAGCCAAAGATGAGACAGGTCAACTGATCACAGATCAAGAGTTGCGCGATCAGTTAATGTCTTTGATACTCGCTAGTTATGAAACTACAGCAACAGCAATGGCTTGGGGACTCTACTGGATTCACCAAAAACCACTAGTTCATGAAAAACTGCTCCAGGAAATTGATACCCTTGGTGATTTCCCAGATCCCATGAGTATTTATCGACTCTCATATCTGTCGGCTGTTTGTAATGAAAGCTTGCGAATTTACCCAATTATCATGTTCTCCTTTCCTAGAGTGGTGCAAGAATCCATAGAATTATTAGGACATTCTTTGCAACCAGGGACAGTTTTACTTGCTAGTATTTATCTAACTCATCAGCGTGAAGATTTATATCCCCAACCTCAAGAATTTCGACCAGAACGCTTTTTAGAACGTCAATTTTCTCCTTATGAATTTCTGCCCTTTGGTGGTGGTGTGCGTCGCTGTATTGGTGAAGCTTTATCCACATTTCAAATGAAGCTAGTATTGGCTACTATTTTGTCAAACTATGAGTTAGCGCTAGTTAATCATCAACCCGAAAAACCCCAGCGTCGAGGTTTTACCCTTGCACCTACTAGTGGAGTCAAAATGATCATTACTAGGCGACGTGTGCGTCAAGAGTCTTTAGTAACTGCGGCAACTACACCTATCTTTTAGAAATACCTCGATTTTGCTTTTAAGTAAACAGAAAAGCAATCTTTATTTAGATTTTTTCAAAAATGGAAGCAAGCGACTTAGCCACTTTGTAGAGGATGACTTTCTCGGAGGAGAATTTAATTTTAACCGAGTATTGCCATTATATTTCGTATTATCAAAAAGGTGTGTAGCATTCTTGTTTGGTACGATACCACTGCCATATTTTCTAGCATAAACCTGAGTGAATTCAGCACCGAAAAAGAGAATTTGAGCAGCATAATAAACCCAAGCTAAAATTACCACCAATGAACCGGCAGCACCATAAGTTGAGCCAAAACTGTTGTTTCCTAAATACTGTCCTAATAAAAACCTACCGATAGAGAACAACAATGATGTCAGAATAGCTCCAACTAAAACATCACTCCAAGCTACTTTCACATCTGGTAGGACTTTAAAAATCAGTCCAAACAGCAATGTAGTGATAGTAAAAGAAACAATAAAGTTGACAATCTGCCAGAGAAAACTAACACCAGGTAGTATATTACTGAAATATGTCACTGTTGCCGTTAACCCTGCACTAATTACCAAAGAAACTAGAAGTAAAAAGCCAATACTTAGCACCATCGCAAACGATAAAAAGCGCTGACGAACAATTTTCTTCACGCCGCGTCCAGGTTTCGGTTTGACTTCCCAAATTGTGTTGAGGGAGTCTTGTAACTCAGCAAATAAACCGCTAGCACCAAATAGTAAAACTACCACACTAATCATGGAAGCGATCGCACCTGTCTGTGGTTTGTTAGCATTTTTGATGGCTATTTCGATAAATTCTGCCCCATCTCTACCTACTAAGCCTTGAATTTGACGGACAATTTCCCCTCTAGCGGCATCTTCTCCGAATGCTGCACCGGCGATCGCAATTACAATAATCAGCAAGGGGGCGAGCGAAAAAATCGTGTAGTAAGCTAGTGCCGCTGCTAATCTTGAGGCTTTATCATCGCTCCATTCCTTAAAAGTCTCTTGAAAAAGTTGCCAAATCGCCTGCAAATTCATTCAATCAGTCTCCTTACAGCAGGATTTTACTCATGTCCTGATATATTTGATACTGAATTACCTAAATGACAGCATCTTCCCAAGGGTATTTATAAAGCTTCCTTGAGGCAGAAATTAACCAAATATGTGACTTTCAAGATAGAAATATCTGCAAATCAGAGGATTTTATTTACACAACGGGTAATGCGATCGCTTACTTTTGCCAATAAACCGATATCGAGAATCCAAAAGCTCAACTTGCTTTCCTCTATGTATCAGAATCTGCTGCATCTTCAGCGGTATCCAATTCCTGGCGATACTCTTGAACTGTTTCAAAGTCTGGATCATCTTTAAACACTCCTGCAAATTTCATCCAAGGTCTTTGAGATTCTTCAGCTTGAGGTAATTTGATTTCCATTGGACACTCATCTACAGCACATTTCATCTGAATGAAGTACACAAGGGCGGGCAGGATGCCCACCCCACAAGATTTATCATATTAAGATGTGTACTTCATTTACTTGCAAAGTGCTGTATATATAATCATAGCTTTAGCCTTGCGCTTCTAGCTGCTGGCAACACAAGCTAAACTAAGGTTTAATCATCAGATAATAAATTACTGCATTCTATCAATAGTACGATACTGAATTGCTTCTGCGACATAATTAGCTTGTAGCTCATCTTCTTGTGCCAAATCTGCAATAGTTCGTGCTACTTTGAGAATGCGATCGCTTGCCCTGGCTGATAAACCTAATTTTCTGATTGCTGCTTCTAATAAAGCGCGACTGGCATCATCTAATTTGCACCATTTCTGGAGATGACGACTCTGCATTTGGGCGTTGCAACGCAGATTTGATTCTTCTTGAAAACGGGTAGTAGCGCGATCGCGTGCTTGTTGCACTCGTTGACGTACTGATTGCGATGTTTCCCCTGTGGGTTGTTGGGTAATCTCTTCTGGTTTCAAGCGATTGACTGCGACTTGTAAATCAATCCGATCCATTAATGGCCCAGAAAGTTTTGCCCAGTATTGTTCACGCTGCCGTGGCGAACAAGTACATTGTTGGATAGTATCGCCATAATAACCGCAAGGACAAGGATTGGTACTCGCTACCAATGTAAATTGAGCAGGAAACATTACCGACTGTTTCGTGCGAGAAATCGTCACATAGCCATCTTCTAAAGGCTGGCGCAGAAATTCCAAAACATCACGTTTAAATTCTGTTAATTCATCCAGAAACAAGATCCCTCTGTGTGACAAAGAAATTTCACCTGGACGAGGAAAAGTACCACCACCAACCAAAGAAGGCCCAGACGCCGAATGGTGGGGACTGCGAAAAGGGCGATCGCGTACCAAGGAACCACGATTTTTTAACAAACCAGCTACCGAGTGGATGCGAGTCACTTCCAAAGATTCAGCAAAGCTTAAGGGTGGCAGAATCCCTGATAAGCGACGTGCTAACATCGTTTTGCCACTACCAGGCGGCCCAACAAAAATTAAGTTGTGTCCGCCAGCAGCAGCTATTTCTAAAGCACGGCGGGCATGAATTTGTCCTTTTACGTCTTGTAAGTCTGCCGATTGTAGAGAATGTGTATGCAAACTATTCAAACCATACAATATCTCCACAGGTTTATGACGCCCAGGATTATTTAATAAATCAACCACATCAGACAGACATTTGCAGCCATAAACACTTAACCCTTCTACTACTGCTGCTTCTTGGGCATTATCAACAGGGAGAACTACTGATGTAATTCCCATCTTTTGGGCAGTAGCGGCGATCGGTAAAACGCCGGCCACTGCGCGTAAACTACCATCTAGAGAAACTTCGCCTAAAAAGAGATAATCTCCCAATAAATCAGCGCCAACCTGCTCAGAAGCTGCCAAAATTCCCACACTAATAGGTAAATCAAAACTGGGGCCTTCCTTGCGTAAATCGGCGGGAGTTAAGTTAATCACAATCTTTCGCATAGGAAAGGCAAAACCTGCATTTTTCAGAGTTGCCTTGACTCTCTCTTTTGATTCCTGAATCGCTGAGTCCGGCAATCCTAAAATTACAGTTCCCGGTAATCCTCCTGATACATCGACTTCTACGCCAACTTTGACGGCATCGATACCTACAATAGATGCACTCCAGACTCTGGCAAGCATTTCTTCAATCACATTAAACCTTTAGAATCTCTAGCAGATGAGTAAGTAGATTGGCATGAGTGAAACTACAGAGACAATTTTTAGCAAAATCATTCGTCGGGAAATTCCAGCAGACATTATCTATGAGGATGATTTAGCGCTGGCATTCAGAGATATCCACCCGCAAGCGCCTGTTCACATCCTCCTGATTCCTAAAAAACCCATTCCCCAACTAGCTGATGCCGAATCTCAGGATCATGCTTTGTTGGGGCATCTTTTGTTAACTGCTAAGCGTATTGCTGAAGACGCAGGATTGAAAAACGGTTATCGAGTTGTGATCAACAGTGGTGATGATGGCGGTCAAACTGTCTACCACCTGCATTTACATATCTTAGGAGGACGCCAGTTACATTGGCCTCCTGGTTGATAAAACCGATGAATCGCATCACCTGACGCGATTCATCAGAAAAGCAAATACCTATAATAAGTAACAAATATGTTAATATAACTTTACAAAAATTAATTTTACGTTTAATGTAATAAACAGGTAAGCAAATTCACTTATCCAACACATACATAAACGAAAAGCAATCATAAAACCATGACCGCAACCTTACAACAG
>NZ_JCACKM010000265.1:0-5347 GCF_059505385.1 Desmonostoc vinosum | reverse complement strand
ACCCGAAGGGGGACAAGGGAGAAATTTTTATGATAAGTGATTAGCCGGACATGGTGTTATGCCGTTTCACTTTAAAATTGATGAAAAGAAGTGAGGTTTAAAACCGAACTTCGTTCTGTCGCGCTCTCAGCAAAGCTATGCTATGGGCTTTACGCCCGCAAGTGACGCGAAAGAATCATTATTTCCCAAGGTTAGGTATAAACCCCAGCTATGAGTGGGTGGCTGTCTTTAATGCCCGAATTGATTCAGTTAAACATAAGGAGGTAGCCTATCTGATATCTTATTTCTTGGATTCAATTGAGGATTTTCTCAAAATGACTATTAATTTCACCAAGAGGCTGTTTATCTTAGCGAATATTATTGTTTTTATTTTCTTTTTACCTGGAATTGCTTTAGCATCGCCAGAGAAATTCCATCATGTTAATTCTAGTACAATTTTTGCTCAATCCAATAAAACTGTAGACTACTTTAGCTCATCCTCAAACACTGATCTGACTCCACAACAGCGGCAACAAATACAAGCTGTACATCAACGTAGAAATAGAGAAATTGCCGCAACTTTAGACTCATCCCAACGTACTGAACTTATTCACAAGTTACGCTCTGGTGAGAACATCAATCAAGCTTTAGAAACAATAAATTTGCAACCAGAACAGCGAAAGCTGATAGAAGCGATTATTCAGTTTACAAACTTAAAAATGAAAGCAGTTTTATCTCGATATTCTCTAAAAATTCAACACCAGAATAATATGTGAAATGGCATAGGGTATATACATAGCATTGCATTAGGCTAAAGCCATAATGTACCCTACTAGCGTGTCTAGCCTTAAATGTTGGTCTTGCAACTCTAGAGCCGCTTCAGCCATACAAATCAGAGGTTCTGAACACTATGCTCTTGACTGTAAAGGTCTAAAACTACTTCCATTTGGCTTGGGCAACGCAAATGGCTAAGTCGCGTTCCGGGATACAAAACCTTTATGTTTTCCACGGGCGTAATTTATTTTTTTTAATATGCTTCTGACTGTTTCTCTGGAAATTTCTGTGATGATGTTTCTTTTTTGAATTTCTTTGGTTAAGAGTCTCAGACTCCAATGGGCTTGTCCTGCGGGGGGTTCAGAACAACACAATGCGATGATTTGAGCTTCAATATAACCATCAACTTTACTTGGCACTGGTGGTGTTAATCGTTGACTCCGATTTAGGGCTGGTTCTTCTCCAAGCTCGAGAAATCTTTTCCTAATTCTTCCTACCGTATTACGATGCAGCTTTAAGGCTAAACTGATTTGTTCATCTGTCCATTTTTTCGTTGCACCCTCACCTTCATCGCACATCAATAGCACTTGTGCGTGCAATATTTTCTTGGCTGAGGCATAACCATTATGACTAATCGCTTCTAGTTTCTGCCTTTGTTCTGTATTCAAAAGCACTTTCCCACTACGACCTCTTCCCATTGGCTCACCCTATTTTGGTCATTTTCTATTACACTATTTTAGCCTTGCCACGCCACTACTTAAGATTTTGCATTAAAAAAGCGGAGTATAAGTCTATTTAAAGTGTTTGTCTATATTAATAAAAAGAAAGCTATTAAAATAGCGCTAAGAGCGATCGCCAAGGTAATTGCATATTCAACTCTGCGACTAAAAAATCCCACAGTTGCAACTAAAGCGATTGCCAATCCGATGATGGCAACATACTGCTCTTTTTGTAACCCGCGTGCAATTAATGGGTCTGCTTGAGGCGTAATAGGTAGTGGAGTTTCCTGAATTATTTTTTGAGAATACTCTGATTGTTGTCTTTCTTGTGACAAGAACTCTTGAGTAATATTATCAGTATATTTATGTATCATTAATTACTTACCTTGACATCTCTTCTGAAAGAGGCTTGATTAAATAATTCGTAATTCGTAATGACGCTCGCGGACTCGCTACCGCTGCGCTAACGTAATTAAGTTTTGTAATGGGGATTTGACCCCAACACAAAACTTGCCGATTATAGAACCGGGGGACTTAAACCCATGGAACTTGTTAACAATTAATAACTATATTGTGATGAATCTAAAATAAATCTTTCCTAAGACTGAAATATAATAATTTAAATTTAATCTCTCAAACTTCTTTTTGCCTTGGCGTTGGAGTTCACACAGCATCTCTAGGAAAAGCTATTGCAGAAAACTTCCACTTAGCTTTTTCGTTGAAATATTTGCATGGTAATTCATACTTTTACTCGGCAACGCCAAATATGAAAATTTAGGCTACAGGCAACTTACGAATAAGTTCCTGAATCACATCTATTGCTGCTTTACCAGTTTGCTGACAATAATTATCAAGACTTTGAGCTTCATCTAATGTGAGGCTGACAGTTATTTGCTGGGTAGCAAATTTTTTACCTGTTGTTGTAGATTCAGTAAATTTAGTCACAGATGTTTTATAGATTATGAGCGATTAATTAGCTAGATATTTGCAAACTAGCAAGAGCGCTTACAAGTGAAAATCCAGATTTTCAGGTTGAACTTAAGCTTTCATGTTTTAACTACATCAAGTATCTCTATTATCTTCAGTACTGCTCAGTATGTTTCCTAACTTTGTATAATTTTGTCTTTTTTTCAAGAGTATCTCTAAAGCAATAAGTTTATAAAATTTAAGAAATTATTGTAATTACAATACTTTCAAAAACTAATATTTAGAGTATTTGCACAATAATGCAAATTTTTAGTAGAGAACAGGGAAATTTCCATAAATAAATAGTGAAATAGTCAAAATATCTCTTCCTTAATCCCTACTATCTCTACTCTCCACTCCTCATTCTCAAGACAGCAGGTAATGTAAACCAGAATGTTACTCCTGTATCCAATCCTCTAAGTACGCCGATTTCGCCACCATGAGCATTGATAATTTGTTTACATAAATACAAACCCAATCCTAAACTTACAGAATTACGGATGTCACTACCCCGGTAGTAAAGGTCAAAAAGTCGTTCACTCTGTTGAGGATTGATGCCTACACCATTATCACTGACGGTGCAGTAAATCTTGTCCTGCTCATAGGTAGCGTTAATTGTCAAAAGCAAACCAGAGGTATTATGTTTGACAGCGTTGACAATTAAATTAGAAAAAACTCGCCAAAGTTGTGTTGGATCTGCATTTACAAGTGGTAAATCTGCTGTGACTAGATTTGTCAAGGTTACTTGATTCTGTAGCAGTAATGGTTCTAGATCAGCGATCGCAGCTGCTACTACCGTATACAATGCTAGAGGTTGACGCTGCAAAACCACTCCTTGTGTTTCGCTGATATGCGCTTCCATCAACGAATTAATCAAGTTAAGTTGGCGATCGCTGCTTTGAATCATGCGCTCGATAATCAAGCGTGAAACTGATATTGTGTCCTCTGTGCGTAAAAGCAAATTCTTTAGCACCATTAAAGTACCAAGGACTGGGTTACGTAAATCATGAGAAACTGCATGAACAAATACTCGCAATGCTGCCTCTGTACGCTTGCGTTCACTAATGTCTAGAATGACTCCCACCAATCCCCCCAGGGAACCATCGGCTTTCGAGAAAGTGGCTTTATAAAATATGACATTATGCTTGGTGCGATCGCCAAAAACAACAGAACTTTCATAACTTTGAACTTGCTGTTGCTCAAACAATGCCATGTCTGCTTGATGATATTGATCGGCAAGCTCCGAAGGAGCTATCTCATAATCAGATTTACCTAAAATCTGCTGTTTACTAAAACCTAGCGAAATCTCAAAGGCTGTGTTACAGCCTAGATATAAACCCTCAACATTTTTATAAAAAACTGGTGTAGGTATTGTATCAATTAGTACTTGTAAAAAGTCAAACTGTTCCTGAAGCGCTTCTTCAGCTTGCTTGCGTTTTGTAATGTCTTCGATTAGCCCTTCGTAATAAATTAACTTGCCCTGTGCATTACGAACTGCATATGCATTTTCTGAAATCCAGACAATGCTACCATCGCGGCGATAAACCTGAGACTTAAAACCACTAACACTGCCATATTCAGCAATCAAACGTATAAATTCTGCACGTCGGTTGGGATCAAGATATAACTGGCGTTCAATGTCAGTGAGGCTAGCGATCATTTCGTCTGGTGAAGCATAGCCATAAATACGCGCTAAAGCAGGATTTACTGTTAGGTAGCGTCCGTTGGGAGTGCTTTGAAATATTCCTTCAACAGCATTTTCAAAGATACTGCGATATTTAGCTTCTGTAACTTCTAGTTTTTGGTAAGCAGATTCAAGTTCTTTACGGGCGTAAAAATTAGAGCGTTGCAGGCGATCGTATAAGTAAACACCAAAGTCACATGTAGCACAAATCCAAAAAATATATAAAATAAACGTCACATTATATATTTCTGGATGTTCAGGTAGTGGTGTTTGCAGCCCAAGTATTGTGTTGACGCCAAAATAGTATATTAGTATACCAATTTGCGACAAAAAGTGAAAACCCCAACGAACTGGCATGAGTGTGGCTTGGCTCAAAAACAGTAGCGTCCACCCCATAGTGTCAGGGAGTGCGAAACCTTTGAGAGTAGCAAATAACTGTGATGCTAAACTAATTGACCAAGATGACCCTAAGAATAATATTTCTGGGTGATGACGACCTAATTTAGTTTTGTGTAGTGCAAAGCAGATAAGTATAATCAACAGTACAGCAAGGTTGATAATAAGTCCTTGGGTTCTCAGTACCTGTGGTAGATCCTCCAATTCCCTTAAAGGATAAAAAAAGTCATAAATATCCCGCACAGTAAAAGTTACGAGACATATGAGGGCCAACCATAACCAAAGATACAACCTTTGCCACAAAAACCGACACCTAGCAACCAGCCAATCTTTGTGTGTGAGCGAAGTGTTATCAAAAATGGTAATTTCGTCTGTGGTTGGCGTCCAGAAGGCTTTTCTCCACCAGCGTTGCACTGTTATAAATAAGGTAGCCATGAGCGTCTGATTAACTTTGCTCGTACCATCAAAAGTGTTTTCCTTCTTTCAGACTGCCACAAACTCGGACATTTGGATGGGGGAATGGGGACTGGGTAATTCGTAATTCGTAATGACGCGACGCTCCTGTGTCGCTAACGCTACGCTAACGTAATTCGTAATGACGCTCGTTCGCCTTTGGCGTCTCCCCTTGGGAGATGACTCGCTCTAAGCGAAGCTATGCTGCAGGCTTTACGCTACGAAGCGCGTAATTCGTAATTATTTATTCTTTCCCCCTGCCCTTTCAAGGGTAGGTTTTTCATATTCAGTCTGAAAAAACCTATTTTTTCGTTCCGAAATCTTTCTCCGTGTCCCCCTTCGGGTGACGCTCGCAAGCTCGCTAACGCTGCGCTAA
>NZ_JCACKM010000264.1:0-5421 GCF_059505385.1 Desmonostoc vinosum | reverse complement strand
AAATATAAACCTGGCATCGAGCGATTGTTGCGTAGGGCAACCCCTAAACTATCGTAGCCGCAGCAGCGTTTCACCTCTGAGTTCGGGATGTATCAGCGTGGTTCCACCGCGCAATAGACACCAGGAAAGAGTGTAATTGCTAATTCGTAATTCGTCGTAATTCGTAATTGAAGAATTAGAGAATCCGAAGACAACAGCAACCCTGAAGACTGCAAGTAACGCGAAATACGGCAGTTGCTACAACGGGGGGAACCCCGGCAACGCACTGCCTTACCAATGTTGTTGTGAGGTCAAGCCCTCGGTCTGTTAGCACGGCTCGGCTACATACATTACTGCACTTCCACCTACCGCCTATAAACGGGTGTTCTGCCCGTGACCTTACCCACTTGTTGTGGTGAGAGTACTCATCTTGAGGTGGGCTTCCCACTTAGATGCTTTCAGCGGTTATCCGCTCCGCACTTGGCTACCCAGCGTTTACTGTTGGTACAATAACTGGTACACCAGCGGTGCGTCCTTCCCGGTCCTCTCGTACTAAGGAAGGCTCCTCTCAATACTCTTACGCCTGCACCGGATATGGACCGAACTGTCTCACGACGTTCTGAACCCAGCTCACGTACCGCTTTAATGGGCGAACAGCCCAACCCTTGGGACGTACTTCCGCCCCAGGTTGCGATGAGCCGACATCGAGGTGCCAAACCTCCCCGTCGATGTGGACTCTTGGGGGAGATCAGCCTGTTATCCCTAGAGTAACTTTTATCCGTTGAGCGACGGCCATTCCACTCTGCGCCGTCGGATCACTAAGGCCGACTTTCGTCCCTGCTTGAGATGTCACTCTTGCAGTCAAGCTCCCTTATTGCCTTTACACTCTTTGCACGGTTTCCAAGCGTGCTGAGGGAACCTTTGCGCGCCTCCGTTACCTTTTAGGAGGCGACCGCCCCAGTCAAACTGCCCACCTGAAACTGTTCCTCTACCGGATAACGGTAGTAGGTTAGAATTCTAGCTTCGCCAGAGTGGTATCTCACCGTTGGCTCCATATTCCCCACAAGGAATACTTCACAGCCTCCCACCTATCCTGCGCAAGCCAAGCCCGAACACAATTCCAGGCTACAGTAAAGCTTCATAGGGTCTTTCTGTCCAGGTGCAGGTAGTCCGTATCTTCACAGACACTCCTATTTCGCCGAGTCTCTCTCTGAGACACCATCCAGATCGTTACGCCTTTCGTGCGGGTCGGAACTTACCCGACAAGGAATTTCGCTACCTTAGGACCGTTATAGTTACGGCCGCCGTTCACCGGGGCTTCAGTCGCCAGCTTCAGGGTTGCCCCCTGACCGACTTCCTTAACCTTCCGGCACTGGGCAGGCGTCAGCCCCCATACTTCCGATTACTCGTTTGCGGAGACCTGTGTTTTTGGTAAACAGTCGCCTGGATCTCTTCACTGCGACCCACCATGAGTGGGCACCCCTTCTTCCGAAGTTACGGGGCCATTTTGCCGAGTTCCTTAGAGAGAGTTATCTCGCGCCCCTTGGTATTCTCAACCTCCCTACCTGTGTCGGTTTCGGGTACGGGTTAAATGCGCTCATCACATCAATAGCTTTTCTTGGCACTAGATTTCACCATTCGGGGTTCGTAAACCCCTCCCAAACCAATCAGGGTATGGCTAGTTTTCATGCGTCCCTTTTGATGCTCCCACATTTAAGTACGTGATTGTTGACACGTTGTCCATCGACTACGTCTTTCGACCTCGCCTTAGGTCCCGACTAACCCAGAGCGGACGAACCTGGCTCTGGAACCCTTAGGGTTTCGGGGCATTGGATTCTCACCAATGTTTGCGCTACTCAAGCCGACATTCTCACTTCCGTTTCGTCCACAGCTGCTCGCCGCTACTGCTTCTTCCTAACACGGAACGCTCCCCTACCGATTAATTTCTTAATCCCACAGCTTCGGTACATTGCTTAGCCCCGTTCATTTTCGGCGCAGGAGCGCTTGACTAGTGAGCTATTACGCACTCTTTCAAGGGTGGCTGCTTCTAGGCAAACCTCCTAGTTGTCTGTGCACTCCCACCTCCTTTATCACTTAGCAATGATTTGGGGACCTTAGCTGGTGGTCTGGGCTGTTTCCCTCTTGACGATGAAGCTTATCCCCCACCGTCTGTCTGGCAATGTGTTCTTTGGGTATTCTGAGTTTGTCTCGATTTGGTACCGTTCTCACAGCCCGCACCGAAACAGTGCTTTACCCCCCAAATATAATCATTACCGCTGCGCCTCAACACATTTCGGGGAGAACCAGCTAGCTCCTGGTTCGATTGGCATTTCACCCCTAACCACACCTCATCCGCCGATTTTTCAACATCGGTCGGTTCGGACCTCCACTTGGTGTTACCCAAGCTTCATCCTGGACATGGTTAGATCACCAGGGTTCGGGTCTATAAACACTGATCTATTCGCCCTCTTCAGACTCGCTTTCGCTTTGGCTCCAGCATTCTCGCTTTAACCTACCAGTGCCTATAAGTCGCCGGCTCATTCTTCAACAGGCACGCGGTTATCCGTTTAATCGGACTCCCACTGCTTGTAAGCTAATGGTTTCATGTTCTATTTCACTCCCCTTTCGGGGTTCTTTTCACCTTTCCCTCGCGGTACTGGTTCACTATCGGTCACACAGTAGTATTTAGCCTTACGAGATGGTCCTCGCTGATTCACATGGGATTCCTCGTGCCCCATGCTACTCGGGATTCAGCTACTATCCTTAAGTTTTCGACTACAGGACTTTCACCTTCTCTGGTGCAGTACTTAGCTGCTTCGTCTAACCGCTAGATTCGATATCGCTGTCCCACTACCCCAAAAGGTAAACCCTTTGGTTTAGGCTCTTCCCCTTTCGCTCACCACTACACAGGGAATCTCTTGATTGATTTCTTTTCCTCCAGCTACTAAGATGTTTCAGTTCGCTGGGTTAGCTCATACCTGTCTATATATTCAACAGGCTGTACATAGGGTTGCCCCATTCGGATATCTCCGGCTCAATGCTTGCTTCCAACTCCCCGGAGCTTTTCGTCGGTAACCACGTCCTTCTTCGCCTCTGTGTGCCTAGGTATCCACCATTAGCCCTTATTAGCTTGACCACTCTCTAATTCGTGATTACTAATTCGTAATTCGTAATTAGATTTTTACATTGGTGTTTCACCTGTAAACACAATCATTTCTTCAATGCTGTGTCTACCTGCTTTACTTTCGCGTTACTATGCAGTTTTCAAGGTTCTGGCTGAGATTTATACCCAGCAGTCTGACACTTTATTATATCCATGTCATGTTGCTGAACTTTATCCCACAGGTGGAGGTTAGCGGACTCGAACCGCTGACATCCTGCTTGCAAAGCAGGCGCTCTACCAACTGAGCTAAACCCCCAAACTCAAGGCAAAAATTAAAAGTTAAAAGGCGAAAGAAAGAGTTTATTGTTATTTCTTTTGACTTTTGACTTTTGACTTTTTACTTGTTCAGGTGGGCCATCCTGGACTCGAACCAGGGACCTCACCCTTATCAGGGGTGCGCTCTAACCACCTGAGCTAATAGCCCATATCCGAACCAAATCATAGTTTGAAAGCTCTCAATAGTTAATCCAGCGCACGACCTGGGATGACCAACTTAGTATCTATATAACTGTATGTTTGTCGATTTCTAAGTGGGTAGGTCTCCCTTAAAGGAGGTGATCCAGCCACACCTTCCGGTACGGCTACCTTGTTACGACTTCACCCCAGTCACCAGCACTGCCTTAGGCATCCTCCCCCCCGAAGGGTTGGAGTAATGACTTCGGGCGTTGCCAGCTTCCATGGTGTGACGGGCGGTGTGTACAAGGCCCGGGAACGAATTCACTGCAGTATGCTGACCTGCAATTACTAGCGATTCCTCCTTCACGCAGGCGAGTTGCAGCCTGCGATCTGAACTGAGCTACGGTTTACGGGATTTGCTTGCTATTGCTAGGTAGCTGCCCTCTGTCCGTAGCATTGTAGTACGTGTGTAGCCCAAGACGTAAGGGGCATGCTGACTTGACGTCATCCCCACCTTCCTCCGGTTTGTCACCGGCAGTCTCTCTAGAGTGCCCAACTTAATGCTGGCAACTAAAAACGAGGGTTGCGCTCGTTGCGGGACTTAACCCAACATCTCACGACACGAGCTGACGACAGCCATGCACCACCTGTGTTCGCGCTCCCGAAGGCACTTTTCCCTTTCAAGAAAATTCGCGACATGTCAAGTCTTGGTAAGGTTCTTCGCGTTGCATCGAATTAAACCACATACTCCACCGCTTGTGCGGGCCCCCGTCAATTCCTTTGAGTTTCACACTTGCGTGCGTACTCCCCAGGCGGGATACTTAACGCGTTAGCTACGGCACTGCTCGGGTCGATACAAGCAACGCCTAGTATCCATCGTTTACGGCTAGGACTACTGGGGTATCTAATCCCATTCGCTCCCCTAGCTTTCGTCCCTCAGTGTCAGTACAGGCCTAGCAGAGCGCTTTCGCCACCGGTGTTCTTCCTGATCTCTACGCATTTCACCGCTACACCAGGAATTCCCTCTGCCCCGAACGTACTCTAGCTGTGTAGTTTCCACTGCTCTTATCTAGTTGAGCTAGACTCTTTAACAGCAGACACACACTGCCACCTGCGGACGCTTTACGCCCAATCATTCCGGATAACGCTTGCATCCTCCGTATTACCGCGGCTGCTGGCACGGAGTTAGCCGATGCTTATTCCTCAAGTACCGTCATTGTGTTCTTCCTTGAGAAAAGAGGTTTACGACCCAAGAGCCTTCCTCCCTCACGCGGTATTGCTCCGTCAGGCTTTCGCCCATTGCGGAAAATTCCCCACTGCTGCCTCCCGTAGGAGTCTGGGCCGTGTCTCAGTCCCAGTGTGGCTGATCATCCTCTCAGACCAGCTACTGATCGTCGCCTAGGTAAGCCTTTACCCCACCTACTAGCTAATCAGACGCGAGCTCATCTTCTGGCAGTTAACCTTTCACCTCTCGGCACATCCGGTATTAGCCACCGTTTCCAGTGGTTGTCCCAGACCTGAAGCTAGATTCTCACGCGTTACTCACCCGTCCGCCACTAGATCCGAAGATCCCGTTCGACTTGCATGTGTTAAGCATACCGCCAGCGTTCATCCTGAGCCAGGATCAAACTCTCCGTTTTGGTTTGTTTGTTAGCTCTTTTCGGCTGCTCTTTTTCAACCTCAGCCTGGTTTGTTGATTTTTTTGACGCTGACCACTTGTTGTATAATGGCTTTCAAACTATAATATTTTCAAGGTTCGGTGTCCCTCCAGCGTCGCTCTTTCGCGCTCCGCTCTCAGGCACTTATTCAATATAGCGAACCCACTTATCTCTGTCAACCCCTTTTTCCAATTTTATTTGGAACACTTTTCGCAGCCGCTAAAA
>NZ_JCACKM010000263.1:0-5459 GCF_059505385.1 Desmonostoc vinosum | reverse complement strand
AATACATTTGTACTCAAATTTAGCGCTCGCCTGTGCCAGTTGCGTAAGTCCTGAATCTGTAGGGATGACGGCGCTCAAACCCAAACCTCTCCTTGCAATACTCCTCAAACGTTGAGTGAGTGGAGCGATACAGTCTCCTGTCCCTCAATTCCATCAGCGCTTTGCCTGCCTCAAAAAACGCTCTTTCCACACGCCGCTCTAAATGCAAGCGATCGCGCTGTTCTTCGGGGGTTAACTCTGGAACTTCAACAGCAGTTACTTCAACGGTTACTGAAGCTGGGTCTTCTGGAGAAGAGATGTTTGAGTTTGGCGATTCTAAATTACTGTATGAAGCAGAGGTGGCCTTTTTACGCTTACGGGGTGGGGTGTTCATGCGCCTACCTCTTTTAGTTCAGTCGTATTTGCTTAGGGTTAGTTGCAAAAAGATACTGTGTACTTTGATTATTTAGGGTGCATTTACGGAACATCTTGCCTAGAAGGAAGCGACTTCAGCCCAAACATCACTCGGCAGTAAATTTTGAAAGGTGGGCTTAACAGTTGCTAGAGGAGGATTACTCATCAAACTGTACACCTAAGTCCACACCTAAAACTTCTTCTATTTTCCGCAAGGTTTCTTCAGCCATCCCGCCAAGAACAGCCTCAGCCTCCAGTTGATACCAATAATTACGAGATATGCCAGCTTCTTTAGCTAGTTGTGTTACTGGCCGCCCACTAGCTTCTCGTGCTTGTTTGATTCGCTCACCCAGCTCAGGAATATCAATTTCAAGCTTAATAATTCGTCTAACTTTCACAGGCATAGTCGTAATCCTAATTCTATAAGTATATGTTAATTGTCAACTAAACACTCGACAAGTGTTAATTAACAGGTTTACACTTTTAGGTATAAAGAAAGCACCCGGACTGCGAATCTTGAGTGCTTTCTATTCCACAAGGAACCTAACAATCATGACACACCAAATCTACAGCCAACAACAGCTGCACCACAAATCTATTGCCCACCTCAAGCAAATCTACAGCGAAATCGGCTGCACAGTTGAGGTAACTGACAAACGCTGCAAAGATGCATGGATTTACGCAATTGTAGAGCATCAAGCAACCAAAGTGCAGAAAGTAGCTGATGCTGTTGACGAGCCAGCCACAGCCCAAGCCGAACTTGACAACCACATCGCAACCCAAGCCCAAGCCGTAGCCCCCGAACCACTGACAACAGTAGAGATATCCTTCTACGATCATGAATTCTTCTCTAATGGCAAGCTGATAGCCAGCATCAGCCATGACGATGACTTAACCCAACCTTGGGTAGTCATGGTAGATGGTAAAGAGAAATTCCGCGCTAACACATGGGCTAGATGCAACCGCTACATCACTTGGCATCACCAGGACGGCACACTCAACAAAGAATTACTAGCAACACTCGACCAAACTGAAGCCGCATTACCAGCACAACAACAAGAACCCTGCACCACTGGCAACGAAATTATGGCGCAGATTTTCACTGAATGTGAAAAGTTTGGCTTTGACATAGGTGACGATGGGATTTACCGCGATGACATGAAGCTGGGTGAAGTAGGCTGCACTGATGGTAGCTGGTGGTTTATTCGTACAGGGGAGAGTCAAGAGAAAGTACCCTGTGACTCTGCGTTAGATACGGTTTGGTGGCTGTCGATGGTTGACGTTGTACCCCCTGCTGAGACTGAACCCGCTTTACACGAAGACTTGTTATACAAACGGCTTGAGCAACTAACCCCCAACGAACTGCAAATACTGTTTGAGAATGCAGAGTTAGTTGCAGCGTAACTGAAATAGTGGGCAGTAATCTTTACTACTGCTCACCTTTATTGTGCTGCCTTTTCTGGCATTTCCAAGCCTAAAAATCACTCCATTTATCAACTACAAAAATGCAACCAACAGTATCTATTCCACAAGGCTGGGACTATCCACGCTACTGCTTTGGACAGCTTACACAGCAGGGCATGATTGTGAGCATGATTTATTACCCAAAAGATACTTATCTTGACCAAGAATACGATTCTGGCTGGCGTTACAGCGTTCTACCTCACAAGCATAGTGAAGAACTATACCACTACTTGGAAGACGAACTAAAGCCTTTCTCAAAAGAAGAATCACTTGCTTAGAGGCTGTTTGAAATTGAGTCTTATCAACATCAAATAACTATCCTCCAAAAACAGTTGGTAGTAGTAGCAAGAGGAGGCATCAATAGCTAAGGGTGTTGACAATTACGTGGAACGAACAGCCTCTAAATTACTAAGTTTCTTGCATCAAATTTGAATTAACTACAAGAATAGGAGCAATAAAATGCCTCACCCAAATTTACACACTTTAGTTGCCGCTGCAAAGTTTATCCTAAGCGAGATTGACAGACATCCTGAGTTTCAAGCACTTGATTATCAGCCTGATCTTACTATCGGGGATGCTCAAACTGCACTGTCTTATTTGCAGGGAGAACTAGACAGCAATCAAAACCTTTCCATTGCATCAGAAATCTCTCCTAACAAATAAGAATAATCGCCTGAATGAATAGCGCTTACACAGGCGATCGCAAACCAAGAAGGACATCTTTTTACACTCGCCAGCATATTACAACACGCACAAAATTACAGTAACAAATCTCACAAAATCATGGAAACCATCAAAGTAAACAACAGCGTCTTTCTCATTCCTCCCTCTCAACCAAAACTACAAGCCAATTGCGCCAAGGAATACGGTCAGTTCTTACTTGACTGTCCTCCAAAGCTAACAATTTTAGAGGCTCAAGCAGGGGGATATCTCAAAGGGAATAAAGCTGATTTTGCGATCGCTATTTCAAGACCAGACCGCGTATTTACAATCAACGAAAACTTCACCAATGAACCGTTTACTGAACTTTGGGTAATTCCTGTAGGGGGTGGACTCAAAGACCAGTTCAAAGGCCCTGCTTCTATGCTGTTGTGCTTTCTGATGCACCGCCGGAGTAAGGATAGTTTTGCTAGCTTGTACAACCACTTTGCTCATCGTGCGTTTCAAGACTGGTGTGAGGCGGGAATGCCGGGAGATCCAAAAGAGTTTTGCTATGGTGCGTTCGTCTCTGACGTTGCCGCAGGCATCGCTAGTGTATTACGAAATTATATCTTCTGCGCGGAATTCCAAAAGGTGGACGGTGCAAAGGGGTCGTACTGGTTCATTCAGTGGTCGTATCGTCGTTCACAGTCTGATTTTGAGAACGATGCATTGGAAGCGGCGGAACTAATTCGTAGTGGTGCGGAATCCGGTGCGACACTGCACTGGGTAACAAACGAGACATATGAGCGTTGGGCATTGAATGCGGAGAATGTACCTGCATTACCTGCTGTTTCAGAAGCAGAAGCACGAGCATCATTGCAACCGCAGAATCAAGCAGTATTGCCACAAGGTAAGAAGCGGTAATCAACAACAAGCATTGGCGATTCACTCTTTGAGTCGCCATTACAAAATTAGCAGTAAAAGCAAGTCAATGAAAATCGGTACTGTGTCGATAAGTTATTCCAGAAAGTTCAATTTGGGTCAGTTTGAATCAATTGATATCAGTTGCTCTTTGTGGGCACAAGTTGAAGAAGAAGAGGACGCAGACGGTGTAGTTCAATTCCTCTATCACCAAGCGAAAGTAGCAGTAAAAGAAGCAGCAATGCCAGTAATTAAAGCTAACGAGTTTCAGATTAACAAAGCCAAGTCCCAAAAGAAAGTAACGACTGATGAAAGCGTTACAGAGTTGGACGATTTTTAAAGCAGTAATCCACTACCAAAAGGAGTAGAAACTAATGCTTGTCATTGTAACGGTGGTTGAAACGGTTACAACTGAAGCACATATTAACATCCCTAACGGTCTATCAAAATCTGCAATCAAGCAGCACATTACTGACTTGTATAACAGTGAAGAAATACAACACTGTTTTGAGATTTCCGATGTGAAGTTTGAATTAATTAGCGCCACGATTGTTAAACAAGAAAATTTGTCAAGTTCTATTTCTACATCAAGTACATCATTAATAAATCCACAGTCATGAGTGCAACATTAAATAACCCTACTCGCTTATACAGACGCCTTTACACCAGTCAAAAGCGTAATAAAAGACCCCATCTGATTGCGAAATATGGGATGGAATGTTTTTGGTGTGGCTGTCAACTTACTGCTCAAACATTGACCATTGACCACTACATTCCGTTGTCAAAGGGCGGGAATAATCAAATCAAAAATTTGAGACTGGCTTGTTTTACCTGTAATCAGAAACGAGGGAATTCGTTACCACAAGGAGAATGCAGATGAGTAAATGGACTGATGAAGAACTGGCAATTATTGAGGCGAAAGCTGAAGTTTATACTGTTAAACAAATAGCTTCCAGCTTAAAAAGAAGAGGGTATCACCGAACAATTCATGCTATCGAACTCAAGTTACAGAAATTGGGTTACAGCCTACGCCCTACTCTCGATAACTACAGTTGTCAAGAAATCGCTTCCGTTCTGAACTTGAGTTTAAAAAGTGTCTATCGGTGGGTAAACAGAGGTTGGCTCAAAGCCAAAAAGCGTTCTGCTAAACATTATCAAATCCGGAGATGGAATCTCAAACGTTTTCTCTCTAATCCTCCGCAACACCTCAAAAAACGTATTGCCTCTATTGACCCCCAAGCAATTAACTACTTGTTGGGAAGACGTGCATCATGATTGACCAAATTACTATCTTAGAAACATGTTGGTTTATATCTCCACCTTGGGGTAATCGAATCCCCACAGTAACGATAAGTCTGTTTGAGAAAGTTTATCTCAAGAGTAACAGAACATTTGGTTATTGCTGTGGTGTTCAATGGCACAAAGACAGGTGGAATTATGCGGTTGATACACAAGAAGAAATCTTTTCTGCTTGGGAACACAATTTGATTGGTACAGGTAGATTTGAGCCTCACACTCTGACCAAACCTGAATTCATGTTGGGTGAAAGAGTAATGCTTCGTGCAATTAATGATGCACCCAAACAACGAATAGTCCTTGGTATTGAACAGCTTGATGATTCTTGGTTTTACATGATTGAATCCATGTCCCCTGTATTAAACACGTCAACAATCAAGACAAATAACTTTACCTATGCTGCTCAAGAAGATTTGGTAAGGGTGAAAGTCTGAATGTTTTTCAATTCATTTTCAGTCATTCTAAGGAGTCAAAATTATGGGAGAAGCTAAACGTCGGCGTTTGTTAGATAGCAGCTACGGTAAGGCCAAGATGCCATCGGAGCTTGAAGGAATTCAAGGCGAATTATTCACTCAACAAACTGATTTAGTGATATGGGATGTGTTCTTGAAGAGTGGAGTTTTGAGCCATCAAATCAATTGATTCCGGTAATTGCAATGTCTACTCACTACCAAGAAGACTCTTGGTTGAATGGCACTAAGAAAAGCTCTAAGCTATGCTCTGTAATCATTACAGGCATTGAT